>NZ_JBFHGD010000126.1:0-9650 GCF_041583255.1 Trichloromonas sp.
CACCCTGGCGGCGGCCGTCGGCGAAGAGAAAGACACCATCGAAGACGTGATCGAACCCTTCCTGCTGCAGCAGGGCTATCTCAACCGCACCCCCAGGGGGCGCACCGCGACCCCCCTGGCCTATGAGCATTTCCGGCGTCCACTTAAAGAGACGTCCAGCGGCCCGCTTTTTTCCTGACGGCGCCAGAGTATCGCAGGCGTCACAAACGGTCCCAGGAGGGGAAAATAACTTTCGTGTCACAGATCAAGCTATGAACAAGCCTTCGTTCACCCTGGTTAAAAAGGTACTTGCCGGCTACCTGATGATTGTGCTGTTCAGCCTGGTCGCCATCGGCTACGCCCTGACCAGTCTCCACCAGCAGACGACCCAGTCGGAGCAGTTGGTCGCCGTTGAATTCAAGGCACTGACCCTGCTGCGCACCCTGCGGCAGACCCTGCTGGCCCAGGAAAGCCTCACCAAACAATACCTGATCCTCAAAGACCAAACCTTCGGCGAGCTACTGAAACGACGACACCTGGAATTTTCCGAACAGTGGCAGCAGCTGGACACCTTGGCCCTGGAAACCGCCGGGCAGGACCTGCGGCAGCAGGTCGACAGCTATCGGGAGCAGGCCGAAGACTGCCTGGCCCTGCTGACCGGAGCCCGTTGGCAAGACGCTGAGACCTGCTCCCAGAAGTGCGATACCCTGAGGGACAGGCTGCTGAACGAAATTACCCGGATCATCGGCCTTCAGGATCAGGGAATCGACCGGCAGCTTTCGCAATTGACCGTCAACAGCCGCCAGGCCTACCGGATTACCTGGTTTCTGGCCTTTATCGGTATCTCCCTGTCGGCCCCGGCCGCATTTGCCCTGGTCTTCAGCATCCATCGCTCAATCAGGGCCCTGCTGCGGGCGACCCGTGAAATCGCCGAAGGGAGCTTTGACTACGAAATTCCCTTCGATCAGAAAGATGAATTCGGCCATCTCGCCCGTGAGTTCGCCCGCATGGGGCAGAAGGTGCGACAAATGGAAGAACGTTCCCTCGATGCCAATCCCTTGACCCGCCTGCCGGGCAACCTGGCTCTCGAGCGCGAACTTCTGGCCCGCATCGACTCAGGCACACCCTTTTCACAGCTCTATTTCGACCTCGACCATTTCAAGGCCTACAATGACCGCTATGGGTACCAGGCCGGCAGCAACGTCATCGCCCGGGTCGGCGAACTGCTCAGAAAAAGTCTCGACGAGACGGGCAGCCCAGACGACGTACTCGGACATATCGGCGGCGACGACTATGTGGTACTGACCTCCCCGGAGCGGGCGGAGGCGCTGGCGAACACCGTGGTGACCGCTTTTGACCTGATGGCCCCATCGTTCTATTCCGAGGAGGATGTCAAGGCCGGTCACTTCAAAGGGAAAGATCGCTTCGACGTCGAACGCACCTTTCCGCTACTGACCATCTCGGTCGCTATCGTCGACTCAGACAGCCTGGACACCCCCCTGGCGACCACCATCGGACAGGAGTGCGCCCGCATGAAAGAACACCTAAAAAACCTGCCGGGAAGCAACGTTCTGCGCAACCGGCGCCACCGACTGGCGTAGACGATGAAATTTGTTCCGCTGTTATTGATCGCCGCAGTGATTTCAACTGGCTGCGCCTCCCTGCTGCCGCGCCCCGCCGTTCAAGACGAAGTCGGTCAGCAGGAGGCCTTTCTCCGTTTCGTCGATGCGGAAACCGCCACCGGGCGTAAACAGGCGTTGCGGGCACTGCAGCGTGAGTACCCCCAAGGCCCGCTAACCAGCGGTGCCACCCGGCTGGAGGCGGCCCGCTTGGAGCAACTGGCCACAATCAACAAGTCGAAGGCAGAGCTGAAGCGCTGCCAGAAAGAAACCACGCAACTGGAAAGCGAAAACGCTGCGCTGCGCAAAGACCTGGACCAACTCAAACAGCTGGTCATCGAAATGGAGATGCGGGCCCGCTAGGAGGCTGTCGGCAGAAATATTTTGGCAATACCGAATCATTGTGTTAGCGTTCCCCACCGCACGCAAGACAGATCCGCCGCAGGTTCCCCCATGCAACCGCCAACCTTGAACCGAAAATCGTAATGGATCAGGAAACCCGCCACCTTTTCAGCCAGCAGCTGGCCCACTGGGCCCGCCAGACGATCGCGGAGGGGCGTTCTCCGTTCCGTCGGGTCGACCTCGACCAGCCGCTGCTGGCCCCTGCCGGGGAACTTCGCCCGCCCCTGGTCTTCTGGATCAACCGGGAAAGCTTCATGGCCGGCGGAGTGGTGCTGCTCCCCGACAAGGATTCGCCGGAAACGGCCGCCATGGGCCGGGCCTGCGCCGAAGCTCTCGGCCTGCGCCATTTCGTGACCTGGGCGGCCCGCGAGATCACCTTCTGGGAGATCCGCGGCGAAGCGATTCTGACTTACAAGGACATCCCGCTCGACTCATCGGACCCGGCCGGATTTCAAAGAGCCCTGCGGCTGTTGATGGAAGAACTCAAACCCCTTTCGGTGCTGGGGACCCTTCCTCCTGCACAGCTCTCGGCCTTCTACCTCGCCAACCTGTGGCATTCGGCACTGCAGGCATCAATGGAGCCGCTGACCGAGGAATACCGGGCGGCGCTGGGGGAGCATCCGCTGGAGCAGGAAGAGTCCCCGGAAATCCTGGCCTATAACAAAGGGGCCATGACCCTGCTGCGCCTGCTGGCGTTGACCTGCCTCGATCAGCTCCCATCATCGGTGCAGCCGGAAAACCTCGATGTTGCCATGCAGTTCGCCCTCGACACCCTCCCCGACTCACTGAAAAAACCGCTTCAGCAGGGCCCCAGGGAGCTGCCTCTCCCCACGTCGACGGCGGTACGCTTTCATCACCTGTTTCGCCGGCTCAGCCAACTCGACATCGGTAGCGACCGCCAGCGCCTTAATCGCGCCCTGGAAATTTTCGTCGACGGTGAAGCCCCGCGGCTCGGTGCCGCATCCTGCGACAGCCCGGCAATCCGCTGCCGCACGGCAACCCTGCTTCTGCACCCGGCCCGGCCCGCGGTGGTCGACCCCTCGGGCAGCCTGATGGAAATCGCCAGCCCGCCGCTGCTGGCCTTGCTGGCGCTGCTGCGGGAAACCCTTGGGCTCCCACCCGCGCGACAACAGGCCAGCGACGTCTTTTCCCTGGCACCGGCTACGCCGCCGGTTCTGATTCATGGTTCGCTGAGCGACGGGTCCACTCCATCGAAAAACCAGCGCCAGACCTTCGCCACCTACCTGCGAACGTCCTGGCCCTCGAGGCGTTTTGCCCTCGACCCCAAAACGCCTCGCTGGAGCTGGGAACTGCTCCACCTGCTCGGACTGGCGGCGGATCAGGCCGACATCGAACTGACGATCCCCGCCGACTGGCTGACCGCTCGCTACGCCGAACCGCTGGTCAACCTGCTGCAGGAAGAGTTCACCCTTAACCGACTCTCTCTGCGCGACAATGGCCGGCTGACCGTCCTGCTGAGCAAAGACCGGCGCCCGGACCAGGCGACCTTGCTTGAAGGCAAGGCCGGAGCCCGTCAAATCGGCTGGCAGGAACTCTGCGAAGGCCATCGCAGCATGCTGCCGCTGGCACTGAAGCTGGACGAATCAACCTATTCACTGGTCGAGGCGGGACGCCTCGCCGTCCCCGTTGCCGAAGACTGGCCGGTGGAAATGGAGCGGGAGATCTTCCTCTTCAGCCGCTCCTCGCTCGGTCGTCTGCTGTGGGACATTGTCAGTGGCGGACAGCCGCTTCCGCCAGGCAAACATATCGAGGAGCAGTTCAGGCGACAGGGAGTTCCCCTGCCGGGGCTGGTGGTGCTCGACAACCTGGGCCTGCTGGGCTGGAGCGAGGACAAGCCGCTCCCCTCGACCAGTGTCCTCGACGAAGAAATCGGCCGCTGGCTCGGCAAGGACGTCGCCGCCGCCGAAACGGCGCCGAAAACCCGCATCCAGGTCGGCCGCCACCAGACAGGGCCACCTACGCTCGAACTGCAGGAACAGATCTGCGCAGAAGTCTTTGCCGATGGGCTCCCCCGGTTTCCAGAGCAATACCTCTACCAGCACTACCGGCCGCAACTGACTTCTTATCGCTTCACACCGCCGCTGGCGATCAGTGGTGATTTTTTCGGACTGTTCACCCTGCTGGATGCCGATGGCCAGACCCTTGAGGTCGAGGGAGAGGAGACCGCCAGGGCGCTGCTGCTGGTCGCCGCCGCCGGCCGCACCGAGGCGGCCCTGCCGACAGATCGCCAGCTGGCCATGGCCATCCTCGAGCAATACCTGCGCGACCTGCGCAAACTGCGGCAGGCGCTGGTGCGCCAAACCCACGTGCGGATCGCCAATACCGGGACAGCCGCCCATATGACGGAAAAGATCTGGAACCAACAGCCGCTTCCGCCGTGGGAACTGGTCAACGCCTGAGCTTCCGGCTATTGACAGCAGGGACACGACAAGGGACAATGCATTATCGGCCACCAAGATGGCCGGGACTCCCAGCAAGGACAGGATTTCGATGAAGACCCTTCTGCATGTGTGCTGCGCCAACTGCGCCATCTATCCGGTTAAGATCCTGCGCGAACAGGGGCAGGCTGTCACCGGCTATTTTTTCAACCCGAACATCCACCCCTTTCTTGAATTCAAGCGCCGCCTGGATACGGTAAAAGACTATGCCGAACGCACCAGCCTGGCCATGATTTACCGCGAAGAATACCTGCTGGAAAACTTCCTTTCGCAGGTCGCCGCCAAGCCGGCCGGCCGCTGCGACTACTGCTACCAGTCCCGGCTCGAAGCAACCGCCCGCTACGCCTCAGAAAACGGCTTTTCAGCGTTTACCTCTTCGCTGCTCTATTCACGGTTTCAGAATCACTCCGCCATCCGCGAACAAGGCGAAGCCCTCGGCCGGCGATTCGGCATCCGCTTTGTCTACGAAGATTTCCGCAAAGGCTGGAACGAGGGGATTAACATCTCCAAGTCGATGGGACTGTACCGCCAGCAGTACTGCGGCTGTATCTATTCGGAACAGGACCGCTACGCCCCCCGGGCGGTGAAGTGACCCATGCCCCCCGGGAAACTCCTTGTTTTCCTTGGCCTCGGCCTGATCATTGCCGGCCTTTTTCTCAGCTATGGCGGGCGCATACCTTTGCTCGGCAAACTCCCTGGTGACTTGCGCATCCAGCGCGAAAATTTCTCCTTCTACTTTCCCCTGGCATCCTGCCTGCTGGTTTCGGCCGTGCTGTCACTGATTTTCTGGCTCTTCCGCCGCTAACGCGGCGCTTGCCAATCGAGCGGGGGGCTCCTATAATAACCCGCACATGCGACACCGCCGCGCAGGCCTACTGCAGGAATGGGGAACGATGAATCCGCACCGCGCGCAACACAACCGACTCGGACTCGCCCTCGGCAGCGGAGCCGCGCGCGGCCTTGCTCACATCGGCGTGCTCAAGGTGCTGGAGCAGGAGAATGTGCCGGTATCCTGCATAGCGGGAACCTCGATCGGCGCCCTGATCGGCGCCCTCTATGCAGCCGGCGTTTCGGTCGCACAGATGGAAGATGTCGCCCGCAACGTCGACTGGCAGAAAATGGCCGGACTGATCGACCCGATCATTCCTACCTCGGGCTTGATTGACGGCAAAAAGGTATCGCAGTTCATTTCCGAACTGCTGCCGGTTGAAACCTTTGAAGAACTGCGCATCCCCCTCGCCGTCGTTACCACCGACGTTGAATCCGGCGAAATGCTGATCATTAAAAGAGGCCTGCTGCGAGAAGCACTGCGGGCCGCAGTCTCCTTTCCTGGCCTCTTCACTCCGGTCCGATTCGCCGGCCGCTTTCTGGTCGACGGGGGCTTGTGCAACCCGGTTCCCGTCGACGTCGCCCGCGCACTCGGGGCGGATCGGGTCATTGGCGTCTGCGCCATACCCGAGGTGGAAAAGCGTCCCCAGGAAGCCTTTGTTCCCAGCAAACACCAGGACGACCAACCGAAAAATTTTCTGCTCGATTTTTTCAACTCGGAGATGGTGGAGAAAATCCTGCGCGACATCTGGCGGCCCAACGAACGCAGTGAAAAATCCCGCAGCGAGAAGAACCCGCCGGACAAATGGCGCAAGCCTCCGGGAATGCTAAAAATTTTCGCTCAATCCATCGCCATCATGGAAAACGAGATCAACACCCTGCGGCTAGAACGCGACGAAGCCGACCTGCTGATTCGGCCGGAACTCAACGGCATCACCCTGCTTGAATTTCACAAGGCAGAACAGGCCATTCGTTCTGGTGAGCGGGCAACCCGGGAAAAAATCGCCCATATCCATTCGCTCTGTTCAAATTGAAACCCTGTCGCCTTGTGTTACTATTTAATTTTACAAAGGATTACCCATTCATAAGGAGGATTCCATGATCGAACTGATTGAGAAAACCCTGCTGGCCGGCATGGGCGCGGTATCCCTCAGCCAGAAGAAAGCCGAAGAACTGATTCAGGACATCAGGCAGCGTTTCAACGTCAGTGAAGACGAAGGCAAGGCGCTGCTGGACAAAATCCAGGGGGCAGCCAAAGAAAACCAGAAAAAACTCGAAGAACTAGCCCTGCAGGAAGTCCAGAAAGCCTGCGAGCGACTCGGTGTGGTCACTGCCGACGAGTTCGACAAACTCAAGAAGAAGGTCCACCATCTCGAAAAAAAGTTGCAGGAAAAGGGAGAATAGCCCCCTTCCATGCTTTCTTTTTTCAAAATCAACCGGAACATACGCACCATCCGGCGTTACCGCAACGTTCTCGGCATCCTGATCAAGTACGGCTTCGGGCACGTGGTCGAACAGCTCAACATCAACTATTACCTCGAGCTGGGGCGACGGATCGTGACCCTGGGCACGGCGACCAAGGAAATCGAGCGCCTGACCCAGCCGGAGCGCCTGCGCCTGGCGATGGTGGAACTCGGCCCGACCTTTATCAAACTGGGTCAGATCCTGTCGACCCGCCCCGACATCATCCCCAAAGAGTACGCCGATGAATTCGGCAAATTGCAGGACAAAGTCCCCTCGATCCCTTTCGAAGAAATCGAGCTGCAAATCCAGCGCGAGCTCGGCTATCCAGTCGACGAACTCTTCAGCGATTTCTCCCCGATCCCGATCGCGGCTGCCTCGATTGCCCAGGTCCACCGGGGACGGCTGAAAAGCGGCGAAGAAGTGGTTATAAAAATCCGCCGGCCGGGAATCAAACAGATCGTCGAGACCGATGTCGATATCCTGATCGGGCTGGCCTACCTCATTGAAAACCACATCCCCACGGCGGAAATCTACGACCCGATCAGCGTGGTCAAGGAATTTCGCCGCACCATCAGCCGCGAAATGGATTTCACCCGCGAAGGGCACACCATCGACCGTTTCGCGGCAAATTTCGCCAAGTCAACCACGGTCCATGTCCCCCGAGTCCACTGGCCCCTCACCGGCGAAGGGGTGCTGACCATGGAATATATCGAGGGAATCAAGGTCTCCAACCTGCAATTGCTGCAGGAGGCCGGCTACGACCTCAAGGAGATCGCCCGTAACGGCGCCGACGTCTTCCTAAAGCAGGTCCTGGTCGACGGTCTTTTCCATGGGGATCCCCACCCCGGCAATTTCTTCATCCTTCCGGGCAACCGCATCTGCATGCTCGACTACGGCATGGTCGGCCGGCTTGACTCAGAGCTCAAATACCAGCTGGCCGACCTTTTGCTGGCCATTCTGCAGCGGGATGTCGACAACGTCATCAGCCTGCTCCTTTACTCTGGCGACATCACTGAAGACATCAACACCAAGCACCTCAAACGCGACCTGTCTGAACTGATTGACGACTACTACGAAATCCCGCTGCAGGAGATCAACGCCGGCAAGCTGCTCACCGAATTCATCGAAATCCTCACCCATTACCGCATCAAGTTCCCCGCTGACCTGATGCTGCTCGGTAAGGCCCTGATCACCATCGAGGGGATCGGGCGCCAACTCGACCCGGACTTCAATATGATCGAGCACCTGCGGCCGTTCATGGAAAAGCTGATGCGTGAAAAGGTGACCCCGGCCAACGTCTCCAAAGAAATGATGCGCGTAGCCCAGTCTTACGGGGCCCTTGCGAAAAATCTGCCGCGCGACATCAAGGAGTTTATCAACCGGGTCAATCGCAACAAGTTCAAGATCGATCTGGAACACCGGGGGTTGGAAAAACTCATCACCGACCTTGACAAATCGAGCAACCGCCTCTCGTTCAGCATGTTGATCGCCGCCCTGATCGTCGGTTCTTCCCTGATCATGCAAACCAACAAGGGACCGATGCTGTTCGGCTTTCCCGTGCTCGGTTTCCTCGGCTATTCAATAGCCGCCTTTCTAGGGCTCTGGCTGGCGATCGCCATTCTTCGTTCCGGCCGCCTGTAAGTTGCAAAAAAACACGGGTGTGTTTTCTGCACCACAAAATTCTGTGCACAACCGCAACAGTCCCACAAAACACCGTTATGCCAAATGTAAAAACATAACAAAATCAAGCCATTACAGGCTAATGAAAATTGGCAAGCCCTTTGCATATAGATAGACAATGCAAGCTGACTATCAGCGCAAAGGGAGAAGTTTTCGATGATCTACCAATGCACCATCGCCAGTTCGACCACAATCTCCGGGATCGGGCTCCATTCGGGCAAAATGATCAACATGACCCTGCGTCCTGCCGAAGCGGGAACCGGGATCATCTTTCATCGCACCGAAGGGGAGCGGACCGTCTCCATTGAGGCCGTTTCCGCCAACGTTGTCGATACCCGCCTGGCCACTGTCCTCGGGAAAAGCGGCCTGACCGTTTCGACCGTCGAACACCTGATGGCGGCGCTCTGCGCCCATGGCATTGACAATCTGCACATCGATATCGACGGCCCCGAAGTCCCGGTCATGGACGGCAGCGCCCGGCGCTTTGTCGAGACCCTCCAGCAGATCGGGGTTCGCTCCCTGCCCCGCAGTCGCAAGTTTCTTGCGGTGCGCAAGCCGATGACCGTCATCGACGGCGAAAAGCGGGTCAGCGTCATTCCCTCGCGCTTTTTCCGGGTGACCGCGGACATCGCCTTTGATCACTCGTCCATCGGGCTGCAGCACCGCTCGGTCAAGGTAACCAAAGAATTTTTCCAGCGTGAACTGGCCCCTGCCCGAACCTTCGGCTTTCTGAAAGAAGTCGAATATCTCAAGGCCAACGGTCTGGCCCGCGGGGGCTCCCTGGATAATGCCGTAGTGATCGGCGATGAGGGGGTACTCAATCCTGAAGGCCTGCGCTTCAACGATGAGTTTGTCCGGCATAAAATCCTTGATTCGATTGGCGATTTCAGCCTGGCCGGCTACCCGATTTTGGGCCATTTCAAAACCTTCAAGTCGGGTCACGACATCAACCACCAGATGATCGAGAAAATTCTGGCCTCTCCAGACAGCTGGAAACTGGTCGAGTTCACCGAAAAAGACCTGCAGGAGGCACTCCTTGCCGCTCCGCCTGTCCTGGCTCCCGGGCTGGCTCTGTCCAAGGCCTGATTCGGCTTTATAGACACACCATAAGAGGCAGCCCAGGGCTGCCTTTTTTTGTTCTTAAATCCTTGAAATCAGGGTTGCCTTTGTCCTAAGATTGAGTACTTAGATTGTCAGCCACGAGGATTTGGATGTTCCC
>NZ_JBFHGD010000127.1:0-9526 GCF_041583255.1 Trichloromonas sp.
CTGCGCCTTGTTCTTCATTTGGGGGAGTTTGCGATCTTTGAAAAATGCCCGAGTTACGCTGACATTTTGAGAAGTGCGTTTTTTAAAACAGGTAAATCCTGCTGTACCGTCACCCAGATGAGTTCAAGGTCGATGCCGCCAAGATAGTCATGAACGAGGATGTTTCTAAACCCCGCGATCGCACGCCAGTCAATCTGGTTCTGCGTGCTTTTGATGTCTGATGAAAGCCGTTGCCCTGACTCTGCCATCACCTGCAAAACCCGCATGACGGCATCCTGCAGGAGGGTGTTGGTTAAAAACTGATCTTTATCGGTTCCGACGTACCGCTCTACCCGCTGAATACATTCGAGCATATGCGCCACATAGATTTGATCGCGCCCTGTTTCGGTCATAAATCGATAGCTTCGCGGAGAATGCTGCTGCGAATGGCTGGATGCAGGGCGTTCGGTGTCGTCATGTCGACTCGTCGGCCAAGCAGTTCTTCGAGGTCTTTGAGCAGCCCCCCCAGAGCGAAGGCCGACTGGCCGCTTTTCATTTCAACCAGAAAATCAACATCACTGGTTTCATTGGCCCGGTTGGTAGCCATTGAACCGAAAACCTTGATCCGTTTGGCTCCCCGCCGTCTGGCCAGTTCAATGATTTGCTGACGATGAGTTTCAATCAGTTGGTCCATCATCAAGCTCCAAAAAAAGGTTCAATAACAATAAAATATCATAAAAGAACTGATTTTGTTCCGTTTATTTGGGGCAGAATCGGGCCTGGTGTGCCCCCGGGGACGTTCCTTCCTAATGTGCCCCCGGGGACGTTCCTTCCTAACGTCCTAATGTCTGGCTCCCCAGTGCGTGTGCCCCCGGGGACGTTCCTTCCTAACGTCCTAATGTCTGGCTCCCCAGTGGAACAGGCAACTGCCGGGCATAAAATCGAAATCCATTCGCCGCGGTCAGGGTCTGTCAGAATCTGTTACGGCAAAAGCTGCAAGGCACTTGGCTTGTGATTTAACAACAGACCTTGACAGATTTTCACCGCGGCTAACCAGGTCTTTGCTTTCAGGGTCTGCATACCAAGTCAAATTCATCTGGACGCTGATTTTCATGATGAACGCTGATCGGGCGAAACAATAAGGCTTGGTTTAAGGCCAATCACTAATCACGAATCACCGCCTTATTGGTTCTGCTTTCATCTGCGTACATCCGTCCTCAGCCGTTCACCCCCAGCAGCGCGTGCAGCATCCGCACCCGGGGCATCTCCACCCCTCTGGCTGCCGCGTGGCGCAGGGGGATGCCGTAGATGGCCTCGAGTTCGAGGGGGCGCCCTTCGAGCCGGTCGATCATCATGCTGGGGCGGTAGGCGTCCATCCCTTCGGTGAGTTCGATCATGCGGTCGATGAAGGCGGGCCCGTCGATCGGCGCGCTCAGGCCCTGGGCGTTGCCGCCGGCGACAACCTCGGTCATCAGGGCGCGAACTTCGGCGCGGGCCGGCGGGTGGGCCAGCAGGGCATCGGTCGGCTGGCCGGTGAGGGCGCAGAGCCCGTTGAAGGGGATGTTCCAGACCAGTTTTTCCCAGCGCGCCTTGACCAGGTCGGCCACCGCTTCGCAGCGGACGCCGGCGGCGTTGAAGGTGTCGGCGATGGCTTCGGCGCGCGCCGACAGGCCGCCGGCGAATTCGCCGAGGCGGATCGGCCCCTGGCCGAGGTGGTGCACCTCCCCCGGTTCGCCGCGGTTGGAGCAGAGAAAGGCGATCCCGCCCAGCACCCGCTGCGCTCCGAAGGCATCGGCCAGCAGTTCCTCGTTGCCGAGGCCGTTCTGCAGGGTCAGCACCGCGGTGTCGCCGGTCATCAGGGGGCGCACCAGGTCAACCAGGCGGTCGTTGGCGAAGGTCTTCAGGCCGACCAGAACCAGGTCGACGGGGCCGATGGCGGCGCTGTCGCGGAAGCCGGCAACCTGGTCAAGGTGAAAGTCTCCGGCCGGCGAGGTGACGCTGAGTCCCCCCTGGGTAATGGCCTGGAAATCGCGGCGCAGCAGAAAGCTGACCTGCTGGCCGGCGCGCTGCAGCATGGCGCCGTAATAAAGGCCGAGGGCGCCGGCGCCGATGACGGCGATTCTCATGGATTTCTCCTTCTGGGACAGGGGCGTGATTCAAATTCTTCTGGACGCTGATTTTATGATGAACGCTGATCGGGCAAAAGCTTAACTTCAAGGTTAAAATCATTCGGGTTTATCAGCGTCAATCTGCGTTCATCAGCGTCCCATTAAAGGTTTTGAGCATTAAGGTATTAGGACGCTGATTATCATGATGAACGCTGATCAGGCGAAACAACAAGACTTGGGTTAAATTTATTGACAGCTTTCATCTGCTTATATCCGCCTTTATCTGTGGTAGAAAGAAGGTTTTGGTTATAAGGCCAGGTCAAAAGCCGTTGTCGGCCACAGATAAAGGCGGATCAGGGCGGATAAATTCATAAAGGTCAAACAAACCCCCAATGATTTTGAGAATTCTGGCTCCTGGCTTCGGTTGGGGTTGGCAGGCCGACAGCCAGACCAATCGTCTTTACAGGGATGAACAGGAGATGCAGGATGATAGACCAACCCTTGTGGTTTTTGACCTTATCCTGTTCATCCTGTCTCTCCCTGTTGGCAGGCTTTCCGATTTTTTCCTGATTTACTCATTCTCTTGCGCAAGTGCATAATCAGAAACCGGAATATATATCACGAAAAAGGGTCATGCGATCAAGGTAAAACGGGATGAAACGGCTAAGTAGTTGTTTCTTCGTGTATTGCCTTGACGGTCTGGGGTGGGTGTGCTATTCTTGCCAAATGCGAATGGAAGGAGAACCCGAATGTTCAAGATAGGTGAGATGGCCGTTTACCCGACCCAGGGTGTGGGGAAAATTGAAGCGATCGAATCCAAGGAGTTTTCCGGCGAACGCCACGATTTCTACGTTTTGCGCATCGTGGACAGCGATATGACCATTATGGTTCCGGTTGGCAATGCCAATAATGTCGGCTTGCGCAACCTGATCCACAAGGACAGCGTCTCCTCGGTTTACGACCTGCTCGAGGAGAAGGACGTCGTCGGCGGCGCAATGGCGTCATGGAGTCGTCGCCAGCGCGAGTACAACGACAAGATCAAATCGGGCGACCTGTTCGAGGTGGCTTCGGTACTCAGGGAACTATACCAGATCAAGGGCGGCAAAGAGCTCTCCTACGGTGAAAAAAAGGTTCTCGAGCTGGCCCGCAAACTGCTGGTCAAAGAACTGGCCCTGGCCGACGGCTCTGAAGAGAATGAGGTCGTCGAGCGGGTCGAGAACATCTTTCTGAACTAGCCGAACTGTTGTCGACTACCGGACCAGGCGATCTTTTTCGCCTGGTCTTTTTTTTCTGCGCAACGGAAGGCGGAAGTCAGAAGACGGAAGGTATCTGCTGCCTTCCGTTCTCTGCCCTCTGTCCTCCTCTCTCCGCGCTCTGTGGTTTGCTAATGACATTCTGGTAGCTTGGTGGTATAAAACGGCACCACACGGATGTTGCGGGCTGCCGCGCGCGGCGGCCTTCTGTTTTCGGGGATGCCCCGACCGGAGCCTCATGAGCGTCATTGTCCTGATCCCTGCCGCCGGCATGGGTCGCCGAATGCAGGCGTCCCTCAACAAGCAGTACCTGGCCCTCGACGAGCGGCCGATTCTCGCCCATACCCTCACCCTGTTTGACGATCACCCCCGGGTCGATCATATTTATATTATCTCGCCGGCCGACGAAATTCCCTATTGCCGCCGCGAGGTGGTGCAGCGTTTCGGTTTTCGCAAGGTTCGCGATGTGATCGCCGGCGGTGCCGAGCGCCAGGATTCGGTGCGCAACGGCCTGCGCGCCTGCCATGCCGGCGAGGACGACATCGTGCTGATCCACGACGGGGTCCGGCCTTTTTTCCCCCCTCGGCTGCTTGAGGCGGTGATCGATACGGCCGCCCGTGTCGGCGGCTGCGTGGTCGGGGTGCCGGTCAAGGATACCATCAAGGAGGTCGCGGACGGGCTGATCACCGGCACCCCCGAACGGGGCCGGCTGTGGCAGGCCCAGACCCCCCAGGGGTTTCGCTTTCCCTTGATTCTCGATGCCCACGAGCAGGCCCTTTTCGAGGGGTGGCGGGGGACCGACGACGCCTCCCTGGTCGAACGCCTCGGCCTGCCGGTGGCGATGCTCGAAGGGAGTTATCGCAACATCAAGATCACCACGCCCGAAGACCTGGTGCTGGCCCGGGCCTTTCTGGCGGAGACGGGAGACTGCCCATGATGCGGATCGGCCATGGCTACGATGTGCACCGGCTGGTGCCGGAACGCAAGCTGATGCTCGGCGGGGTCGAGGTTCCCTACACCCTCGGCCTGCTCGGGCACTCGGATGCCGACGTCCTGCTGCACGCCATCTGCGATGCCATCCTCGGGGCCCTGGCCCTAGGTGACATCGGCAAGCACTTTCCCGATACCGATCCGGCCTACCGGGGGATATCGAGCCTGAAGCTGCTGGTTCACGTCATCAACCTGGCCCGGGACCGGGGGGTTGAAATCGGCAACCTCGACGCCACGGTGATCGCCCAGCGCCCCAAGCTGGCCCCGTACATCGGGCAGATGGTCGAGCGGATCGCCGAAGCCTGCGCCGTCGACCCCGGCCGGATTAACGTCAAGGCCACCACCACCGAACAGCTCGGTTTCGAAGGGCGCGGGGAAGGCATCTCGGCCCACGCCGTGGTGCTGCTGCAGCCGTTTGACGGCGGCGAAAAGATTTTTTGAGAAGGAGGAAGGGAGAAGGAAGAAGGTCCATGTTTTCTTCTCCCCTCTCCCCGCCTTTACTCTAGACTGAATGGATTTTCACGCATGACGATAACCAGCACGCCTGTTCCCAGCTTTATCCGCAACATCATCAGCGACGACCTGGCCGCCGGCAAGAACGACGGCCGGGTGATTACCCGTTTTCCGCCGGAGCCGAACGGCTATCTGCACATCGGCCACGCCAAGTCGATCTGCCTCAATTTCGGCCTGGCCGCCGATTTTGACGGCCGCTGCCACCTGCGCATGGACGACACCAACCCGGAGAAGGAGAGCGTCGAGTACGCCGAGGCGATCATGGAGGCGGTGCGCTGGCTCGGCTTCGAATGGGGCGGGCATCTCTATTACGCTTCCGATTACTACGAGCGCCTGTACCAGTTTGCCGTCGAGCTGATCCAGGCCGGCAAGGCCTTCGTCGACAGCCTCAACGCCGAAGAGGTGCGCCAGCATCGCGGCAGCCTGACCGAGCCGGGCAAGGCGAGCCCCTACCGCAGCCGCAGCGTCGAGGAGAACCTCGACCTGTTCGCGCGCATGCGCGCCGGCGAGTTCGAGGACGGCGCCCACACCCTGCGGGCCAGGATCGACATGGCTTCGCCCAACATGAACCTGCGCGATCCGGTGCTCTACCGCATCCAGCGGGCCAGCCACTACCGCACCGGAGATGCCTGGTGCATCTACCCGATGTACGATTTCGCCCATCCGCTCTCCGACGCTATCGAGGGGATCACCCATTCGATCTGCACCCTTGAATTCGAAGACCATCGCCCGCTGTACGACTGGTTTCTCGATCAGCTGCCGGCACTCCCCCATCCCCAGCAGATCGAGTTCGCCCGCCTCAACCTGAGCTACACGGTGATGAGCAAGCGCAAGCTGCTCGAGCTGGTGCAGACCGGGGACGTTTCGGGCTGGGACGACCCGCGCATGCCGACCCTGGTGGGGATGCGCCGGCGCGGTTTCCCGGCGGCGGCGATCCGCACTTTCTGCGAGCGGATCGGAGTCGGCAAGAGCGACAGCTGGATCGACATGTCGGTGCTCGAGGACTGCGTCCGCGAAGAGCTGAACGAGTCGGCGCCGCGGGCGATGGGGGTGCTGCGTCCGCTCAAGGTGGTGATCGAAAACTACCCGGAAGGGCAGGTCGAAGAGTTCGACGCGCTCAACCATCCGCAAAACCCCGAGTTCGGCACCCGCAAGGTTCCGTTCAGCCGCGAGATCTATATCGAGGCCGACGACTTCATGGAGGATCCGCCGAAAAAGTTCTTCCGGCTCGGGCCGGGACGCGAGGTGCGCCTGCGCTGCGCCTACTTCATCAAGTGCGAATCGGTGGTGCGCGATCCGCAAAGCGGCGAAATCGTCGAGCTGCGCTGCAGCTACGATCCCGAGACCCGCGGCGGCAGCGCCCCGGACGGCCGCAAGGTCAAGGGGACCATTCACTGGGTCTCCGCCAGCCACAGCCTCGAGGCCGAGGTGCGGGTCTATGACCGCCTCTTTTCCGCGGCCAATCCGGATGCGGAAGCCAAGGCCAGCGGCGGCAGCTACCGCGACCTGCTCAACCCGCAGTCGCTGGAGATCCTCCGCGGCTGCCGCCTCGAGCCGAGCCTGGCCGCGGCGACGGCGGATGATCGCTACCAGTTCGAGCGGCTCGGCTATTACTGCGTCGACGCCGTTGCCTCGACCGCCCAGGTCCCGGTTTTCAACCAGATCGTCACCCTGCGCGATTCCTCGACAAAAGGCGGCTGAGGTTTCAGGGAGAAGGAAGATGGGAGAGAAAGACTTTTCCTTCTCCCTTTTCCCCTCTTCCTGCCTTTACTCTCAGTTTCTTGGATTAGAAAGGCTGTCATGCCCCAGCCGTTCAACATCCTGATTCTCGACCCCTGCCAGCGACTGGAGCCGTCGCTGGCGGAACTGCTGCGCGAAAACGGCCACCCGGTCGAGGTGCTGGCCGGCCGGATCCCCGCCCCGCTGGCGGTTGCTGCCCATGCCCCCGACCTGATCCTTGCCGAGGTGGGCAGCGGGCCCGAGCTCGACCTGATCAATACCCTCCATTTCCACCGCATGACCCGGCATATCCCCATCATCGCCACTTCCGCCCAGGCGGAGCTCGAATACGAACTGCTCGATCTCTTCGATTTTCTGCCGCGCCCCGTCGATCGTCAGCGGCTGCTCGATGATCTCGCCCTGATCTCCCGGGCCCGCCGCAGCCAGGACCTGGCGATCTGCGACCCGCTCGGCGACAGAGACCTGGCGCGCTTTCAGGCGTTTCTGGTGCAGCACAGCGGCCTGCATTTTGACCAGGGCAACAGCAAGATTCTCGAGCGGGGGCTGTGCCGGCGGATGCGGGCCCTGCACCTGGATAATTACGTCCAGTATTACAGCTACCTGGAGCGCTACCAGGACAGCCGCCAGGAGCTGAAAAAGCTGCTCGGCCTGCTGACTATCGGGGAGACCTTTTTTTTTCGTTATCGCGCCCATTTCGAGGCGCTGCAGCACAGCGTCATTCCCGAACTGATCGAACGCAACCGGGCCCGGCGCACTCTGCGCATCTGGACGGCGGGGTGTTCGACCGGCGAGGAGCCGTACTCGATCGCCATGCTGCTGCTCGAGCATTTCCCTGAGCTGGCCGACTGGCAGCTGGAGATCCTGGCCACCGACATCAATTACCAGTCGCTGCGCCGGGCCCGCGAAGGGCTCTATGGCGAGCGCGCCCTGCGGGTCACCGAGGCGCCTTACCGGGAGAACTATTTCAAGCCCCGCGACGGCCGGCTGGCGATCTCGGCCCAGCCCCGCAGCCTGGTGCGCTTCGGCTATCTCAACCTGCAGACCGGACGCTACCCGGCTGCCGACAACGGCACCGCCGGGGTCGACCTGCTGCTCTGTCGAAACGTGATGATCTACTTTCGCCAGGAAACCAACCGGCACATCATCGAGCGCTTCTCCCGCTGCCTGCGCCCCGGGGGGTTCCTCTTTCTCGGTCATGCCGAAACCCTGCAGAACCTGTCCGAGAAATTTCTGCCGGTCCATTACCGCGGCGGCTTTTACTACCGCCTGCGCCGGGAGCCGGTGCCGAAGGCGGTGGTGGAGAGTTTACCGCCATCGCCACCACTGCCGGCAGTAGAAATGCCTGAACCCGCACCGGCTCCGCAGCTCCTTCCGGCGCCGGTCGAGCCGGAGCTCGAGGAGCTGCTGGAGCAGGCCCGGCAGGCTTTCGAGCGGGAGGAGTTCGCCGCCGCCGAGGAAAAATTCGAGCGCATCCTGCTGCGGCAAGCCGGCCAGGTACAGGCGCTGCTCGGGATGGGATTCATCCGGGCCAATCAGGAGCGCTACGGCGAGGCCCTCGATTTCTGCCGGCAGGCGTTGGCCGCCGACGACCTGTTGGCCGAGGCCTATTTTCTGCGGGGCTTGATTTGCGAGCAGCAGGAGGAGATTGCCGAGGCCGCCGAGGAATACCGCAAGGCGCTGCTGCTCGACCTTGATTTCATCATGCCCCATTACAACCTGAGCCGGATTTACCAGCGACTCGGCCGGCTGAAGGAGGCCCGCCGCGAGCTGAACAATACCCTGCGGCTGCTGGAGCGGACCGCCGATGAGACGATCATCCCCCATTCGGGCGGGGTGTCGCGGGCGGTTTTTCTCGAGATCTGCCGTGAGGATGCGAGCCTGCTGGAGACTAAACCGCCGGCAAAGTAAAGGAAAGCCATGGCCGACAAACACCGGAATATTGACGACATCCGCCGGGTTCTTGAGGATATGCGGCAGGAATACTGGCAGGGGCTCGAAGAGGTCGAAGGCGAGGCCGAGGAAACCCGCGAGTTCCTGATTTTTCAGCTCGGCGGCGAGCGTTTCGGCATCGCCGCCGAAACGGTGCGCGAGGTGGTGCGCATGCCGGCCCGCCTGGTGCCGGTGCCGAAGGCGGCCGCCCATATCCGCGGGGTCTTCAACCTGCGCGGCCAGATTTTCGCCGTCAGCGACCTGGCCGCCCTGCTCGGACTGACGACCAGCGAGATCGGCCGCAGCGCCCGCCTGCTGGTGGTCGAGGCGGCCGGGCTCTGCACGGCGCTGCTGGCGGAAAAGGTGGAGGGGCTGCGGCTCTTCGCCCTGACCGGGATCGAGCCGGTCACCGCCGGCCTGGGGGCGTTTGCCCGGGACGAAGCCGAGGGGCAGGTGGTCGAACCGGCGGGGCTGCTGGTTCTGCTCAACCTGGAGCGGATCTTTGCCCGGCCGGATTTCGTGGTGACGGATAAAGTTGAGTAGGTGAGGCGTAGTCCTCGAGCCTTGCCCTGGCGCGATCCGGGCTGATTGGATTTGAATGGTGGCAATGTGTTTCCTGCTATGCCCCTGGCTCCATTGTGAGGTTGGTTGGCCGGCAAGCAGATTAAAGGGATGAACAGGATGATAGACCAACCGTTATGGGTTTTGACCTTATCCTGTTCAACCTGTTTTTCCCTGTTAGAATGCTTTTCGATTTATTCATTCACTTGAGTAAAGTACATAGTCAGAATCTATTTTTGCCGCGGTCAGAATCTGTGAAAATCTGTTACGGCAAAAGCTGCAGGGCCTTGACCCGGGTTTAACAACAGACCTTGACAGACTTTCACCGCGGCTAATCAGGCTTTTGATCTCAGGGTCGAAATCTATTTTTGCCGCGGTCAGAATCTGTGAAAATCTGTTACGGCAAAAGCGCAAGGCTCTTGGACTGGGGTTTAACAACAGACCTTGACAGAC
>NZ_JBFHGD010000128.1:0-9504 GCF_041583255.1 Trichloromonas sp.
ATCAAGGCCGAGCATGCCGGCCTCGACGTCAAGGGCTCGGCCATGGCCTCGGACGCCTTCTTCCCCTTCCGGGACGGCCTCGACAATGCCGCCGCCGTCGGCGTCACCGCTGTCATCCAGCCGGGCGGCTCGATCCGTGACGAAGAGGTGATCGCCGCCGCCGACGAGCACGGCATCGCCATGGTCTTCACGGGTATGCGCCACTTTAGGCACTAGGAAGCGGCCCTTTTGGCCAATCTCCGCGTCAGGCGGCGCGAGGGCTTTGTGCGGCGTACGATGTACGCCTCCGCAGCCCTCACTTGCCTTCCTTGACCTTGGCCAAAATTGCTCGCTTCTCGGGCCGGCGGTGGGATGAAGGTCAAAAACAAGAATCTTGATCTCAGGGTCTCTGTGACTCTGTGGCGAGAATAAAGGAGTGTTGGTCATGAAAATACTGGTCGTCGGCGGTGGTGGCCGCGAACATGCCCTGGTCTGGAAGATTTCCCAGTCGCCGCTGGTGGATACGCTCTACTGCGCGCCCGGCAATCCCGGGATTGCCGAACTGGCCGAGTGCGTGCACATCGGTGCCGATGAGATCGAGGCGCTGCTCGATTTTGCCATGGCCGAGAAAGTCGACCTGACCGTGGTCGGCCCCGAGGTGCCGCTCACGATGGGGATCGTCGACCGCTTCCAGGCCGCCGGCCTGGAAGTTTTTGGCCCCAGCAAGGCGGCGGCGCAGCTTGAGGGGAGCAAGAAATTCTCCAAGGACCTGATGGCCAAATACGGTATCCCCACGGCCGCCTACGGTTCCTTTACCGACCGTGACGCCGCCGTTGCCTATGTCCGCCAGCAGGGGGCGCCGATCGTGGTCAAGGCCGACGGCCTGGCGGCCGGCAAGGGGGTGGTCGTGGCCATGTCCGAGCAGCAGGCGATCACGGCGATCGATGACATCATGCTCGACAAGGTCTTCGGCGCGGCCGGCAGCCAGGTGGTTATCGAAGAATTCATGGACGGAGAAGAGGCTTCTTTCTTTGCCTTTACCGATGGCAAGCAGTTCCTGCCGCTGGCTTCGGCCCAAGATCACAAGCGGGTCTACGATAACGATGAAGGCCCGAATACCGGCGGCATGGGCGCCTACTCGCCGGCCCCGGTGGTGACCGATGCGGTTGCGACCGAGGTGATCGAGACCATCGTCAAGCCGACCATCGACGGCATGGCGGCCGATGGCTGCCCTTACAGCGGCATTCTTTATGTCGGCCTGATGATCAAGGACGGCAAGCCGCGGGTGGTCGAGTACAACGCCCGTTTCGGCGACCCGGAAGCGCAGCCGCTGCTGATGCGGATGAAGTCGGACATCGTGTCGGTGCTGCAGGCCTGCGCCCGCGGCGAACTGGGCCAGGCCTCGCTCGAATGGCACGACAAGGCGGCGGTCTGCGTGGTCATGGCATCGGGGGGCTATCCGGCTGACTTTGAAAAGGGACTGGAAATTTCCGGCCTGGAGGCAGCCGAAGCGATTGAAGACCTGATGGTGTTTCATGCCGGAACGACGCTGAAGGACGGCAAGGTCGTCAACAATGGCGGCCGTGTGCTTGGTGTGACCGGCCTGGGCGCGACGGTGGCAGCGGCGATCGACAAGGCCTATGCCGGAGTGCGGGAGATCCGCTGGCAGGATGTCCATTATCGCAATGATATCGGCAAGAAAGCACTGGGCCGCTGAGCCCGCTGGCCGAATAACAATCTAACTTCTGTGGAGCAGACGATGAGTGACAAGCCGTTGGTCGGTATTCTGATGGGAAGCGACAACGACTATGAGGTGATGGTGGAAGCGGCACGGGCGCTCAAGGGCTTCGGTGTGCCCTTCGAGATGACGGTTTCCAGTGCTCACCGCACCCCGGAGCGAACCGCCAAGTACGTGCGTTCGGCCCGGGAGCGGGGCATCAAGGTGCTGATCGCCGGCGCCGGCGCGGCCGCGCACCTGGCCGGGGTGGTCGCTGCCGAAACGACCCTGCCGGTGCTTGCCGTGCCCATTGACTCGACCGCCCTGCAGGGGCTCGATGCCCTGCTGGCCATGGTCCAGATGCCGGCCGGCATCCCGGTGGCGACCATGGCCATCGGTAAGGCCGGTGCCCGCAACGCCGGGCTGTTCGCCGTGCAGATTCTCTCCGTCGCGGACGAAAGCCTGGCGCAGCGTCTGGTTGATTATAAAGTTGAGTTGGTCGCCGGGGTTGAGGCCAAGGCCAAGGCCCTTGCCGAGCGCATGGTCAAAGACGGCATTTGAGTTGTCAATCCAAACGGTTAACTCTTCTTTATGGGGGGTGACCTGGGGGGAGTGTGTGGGGCGATTTCCCTTGACATGCCGAGACCCCATGTATTAGTTTTTAGCAGATTAGCATGAGGATTCATGCCAATTCATGGCACTTCACCCCGAGGCCCTTACGGTCCTTTTGTTGTTTGCTTCTGAGCCCTTGAATTCCTGGTCCTGTGCATTGCTGACCAGCGAGTATTTGCGATTGCCAAGGGCTTTTGTCTCAGGAGATTACTATTTTGCGCGCAAAAAAAAATCCGATTGATGCACTCTGGGATTTTTTCTGTTCCCTCAAGCTGACCATCGTCACCCTGATTCTGCTGGCGGTCACCTCGATCATCGGGACGGTCATCCAGCAGAACCGTTCTCCCGAAGAGTACCTGCAGGAGTACAGCGAGAGCACCTATCGGCTGCTTGATTCCCTGCAGTTCTTCGACATGTACCATTCCTGGTGGTTTCTTGCACTGCTCGGCGTCTTTTCCCTGAATCTGATCGCCTGTTCGATCAATCGTTTTCCCAGGGTCTGGAAAGCGGCGACCCAACCGGTTCTGGTTGCCGATGATTCCCTGTTCCAGACCTTTTCCAACGTCGACGAGCACCTCGTCGCCGGCTCCGTCGATGAGGTGAAGGCTCGGCTGGAAACCTTCCTCAAGCAGCAGTTCGCCAGCCCGGTCGTTACTGAAAAAGAGGGTGTGGTCCATCTCTTTTCGCAGAAAATGCCGTATGCCCGTTTCGGGGTCTACATCACACACCTGTCGATCCTGATCATTTTCATCGGTGCCATCATCGGCAGCCTCTGGGGATACAAGGCCTACGTCAATATCGTCGAGGGTTCCGCCGAAAGCCGGGTCTGGCCCCGCGGCAGCAATACCCCCATTGATCTAGGCTTCTCTGTACGCTGCGACGAATTTTCGGTCTCCTATTACGAAGGATCCAATCGGCCGAAGGAGTTCAAGAGCCTGCTGACGGTCATTGATGGCGGCCAGATCATTACCGAGCGGCGTCCGGTTATCGTTAACGATCCCTTGTCGTACAAGGGGATCACCTTCTATCAGTCCAGCTACGGCACCACCGGTGACGCGGTGCTGAAACTCAAGGCGACCGTGAAGGCCACCGGCGAAACGGTCGACCTTACGGTCCGCCAGGGGCAGCGGGTTTCGCTTCCCGGCGGTGCCAGCATGCGGGTGGTCGATTTTGCCCCGTCCTACCAGAATTTCGGCCCGGGCGCCCGTCTGGAAGTGGTTGATGCCGGCGGCAAGCGCAGTTCGTTCCTGGTTCTTAAGGCGTTCCCCGGGTTTGACGCCCAGCGCAGCGCCGACTTTGCCTTCTCTCTGCAAGATTTTCAGCAGCGGTACTACACGGGCCTGCAGGTGGCCAAAGATCCCGGCGTCTGGGTGGTATGGGTTGGCTGCACCCTGATGATAATTGGCTCGATGGTTGCTTTCTTTCTTTCCCATCGCCGCATCTGGGTGACCATCCAGCCGGTCGGGAAGAAAACCGGTGTCAAGATCGGCGGGACGGCTCATCGCAATCAGCCCGGTTTCGAACTCTTTTTTGACGAACTCAAGAAGAATCTCAAGTCTGAACTCGCTTCCTGAACCCGCAGGGGTTTTGATGGAGGAATAAAATGACCAGCTCTCTCTGTTTCAATCTGGCAACCGGGGCTTATTTTGCCTCGATGATCCTGTTCGTGGTCTACCTGGCATCGCGGATCACCGGGACGGCCCTGCTGGCTAACCTGCTCGCTTACGCGGGTCTGGCAGTACATACCGCGGCCATCGGGCTGCGCTGGTACGAGTCGTATCAGGTGCCTGGCGGCATCGGCCATGCCCCGTTGTCCAACCTGTACGAATCGGTGGTCTTTTTTGCCTGGACCATCATTCTGATCTACCTGCTTATCGATCTTAAGTATCGGCAGCGGGCAGTTGGAGCTTTTGTTGTTCCCTTCGCCTTCGTCGCCATGATCTGGGCACAGCTGGGGCTCAATGATTCAATCGAGCCGCTGGTGCCCGCCCTGCAGAGCAACTGGCTGACCTACCACGTCATTACCTGCTTCCTCGGTTATGCCGCTTTTGCCGTGGCCTGCGGTGTCTCCATCATGTACCTGATAAAAATCGGCAAGGAAGAAAAGAGCAACGGCGAAACACCCGCAGGCGGTGTCCTTTCCCTCTTTCCTAGCGCGAAAATTCTGGACGACATCAACTATAAATCCATCATGATCGGCTTCCCGCTGCTCTCTTTGGGCATCATCACCGGCGCCGCCTGGGCCAACTACGCCTGGGGAACCTACTGGAGCTGGGACCCGAAGGAAACCTGGAGTCTGATCGTCTGGTTTATTTACGCGGCCTTTTTGCATGCCCGTTTTACCCGCGGTTGGGTCGGAAGAAAGGCGGCCTGGCTGTCGATTGTCGGTTTTGCCGCCACTCTTTTCTGCTACCTCGGAGTCAACCTGGTTCTTTCGGGGCTCCATTCGTATGGGGGCTAGTTCCCGATACGCCAGTCCAGTGAGTTCAAGATAAAACGATCTGCTTGCCTGCCCTGCCGTTGATGGCAGGGCAGGCAGCCGACGGCAGCGGCAAGGGGGGGATTTGTTGGAGCTATGAAACCAGGCATTTCTGTACTATCCGGTGTTATTGCCCTTCTGTTTTTAATGTCGCCTTTTTCTTCAGCCGTTGCCGACGATAGTTGTGTCACTTCAAATTGTCACGCCGCCATCGCCAAGCAAAAATATGTCCATGGCCCGGCGGCCGTCGGTGACTGCGGGGTCTGCCATGTGTCTGCCGGCGCAGTCCACCCCGGCGCGAGCGGGGCATTCCAGCTCAAGCTCTCTGGCGGGCGCCTGTGTGAACAGTGTCATGACAGCCCCGCTTCGGGAAAGGCCAATGTTCATACGCCCGTTGCCGATGGCGACTGCCTCGCCTGTCACGATCCACACGGGGGAACCAATCAGTTTCTGCTGATTTTTGAAGGCGGGATCCTCTGCCAGGGCTGTCACAGCGAGATCGGAAGCACTGGCCGCGTGCATGGACCGGTCCGGGCCGGCCGCTGCGATTACTGCCATGTCCCGCACGCATCAAACGAGCCTGCGCTGCTGAAGGCGGATGGGAACAAGGTCTGCTTCGGCTGCCACAACGGCATCCGCGGCATCATTGAGAGCAGTGTTTCCCAGCACAAGCCGGTGGCCGAAGGCCGTTGCTGGGATTGCCACCGGACTCACAATTCTGAATTCCGGCCGCTCTTGCGGGGCTACTATCCCCGCGAGTTTTATGTGCCGTACGAAGAAGAGAATTTCGCGCTCTGCTTCGAATGCCACACCAATCGTGGCACCTTTCAGTACCAGCGCACCTCCGAAGCGACCGGCTTCCGCAACGGCGATCAAAACCTGCATTATCTACATGTCAACAAACCGGTCAAAGGGCGGGTCTGCCGCAACTGCCACGGTATTCACGGCGCCGATCAGGAAAAACTTATTTTGAGCCGGGTTCCCGGTTTCGGCAACTGGAAGATCCCGGTGCGGTTTCTGCCGACCCCGACCGGCGCGACCTGCCTGGCCGGGTGCCACAAGCCCAAGTCGTATGACCGGGTACGTCCGGTCGCAAATCCCTGAGTTGTTCGTTGCAGATAAATGTAGAAAAGAGAACTGTTTTGTTCCCAAAGTCATCATCCTTGTTTACCTTTTTGTTCCGGCTGCTGCTTGCGTCTTTACTGCTGTCGGGCTGTGCTCCCAAAGAAGCCTCGCTGCAGAGGTTTTTCTGGCCGATCGGCGGCGATGACCCCAAAATCGAATTTATCCGTACCGTCGGCACCGACCGCGATGTTCAGAAGGGGGGCGAAAGCTGGCTGGCAGAGGCCTTGCTCGGCATCGAAGAGCCCGGGTCGTTATTTGTCAGCCCCTATGACGTGGCATCTGACGGCAAGGGGCGGGTTTACGTGTCGGATATCGCCCTGAACGACGTTCTGATTCTCGACTTCGCCGCGCACAAGGTGCGTCATTTTGAGCGCCCCGCTCAGGACGAGCTCTTCTTTGTCTCACCGATGGGGCTGGCGATCGCTCCCGCTGGCGGAGTCTACGTTTCCGACAACGTCCAGGGGCGGATTTATCTTTTTGACGCGGCCGGCAAGGTCCGCAAGATTTTCGGCCAGAACATTCTGCGCCGGCCTACCGGTCTGGTTTATGACAGCGTCAGTGATCGGCTCTATGTCGCCGATGCCGGGCTGCATCAGGTGGTGGTTTTTACCCCCGACGGCCTCTGGCAAAAGACCTTTGGCACGCGCGGCGAAGCCCCCGGAGAATTCAATTATCCGCTTGATCTCGATGTCGATGGCGATGGCAACCTGTACGTTCTCGATTCGATGAACGCCCGAATCCAGGTATTTGATGCCAAGGGAGCATTCCTGCGTTCCTTTGGCGAACGGGGCACCTCGCTCGGCTCGTTTTATATGGCCAAAGGGATCGCCGTGGATCGCTCCGGGCATGTTTACGTGAGTGATGCCATCGGTCATCGCTTCGTCATCTTCGACCTGATGGGCACCCATCTGATGACGCTCGGCGGACGAACCTCGTCACAGGGCAATCTGGGGTTGCCCGGTGGTTTCGACATGCCCAAGGGGGTGGCTGCCGACAGCAATGATGCCATCTGGGTCGTCGACTCGCTGAATCGCATGGTGCATCAGTACCAGTTTCTCAATCGCGACTATCTCGAAAAGAATCCGGTTCAGCCGGGGCAGGCCTATATCCCCGAGGCCCTGCGCTGATGCCGTCTCATTTGCGGTTCATCGCGATGGCGGTCTGTTGTGTTCGGGGGGAGAATGGCGCTAAACCCTACAGGTGGAGGCATGAATATGCGTAGACAGCTGAAGGTCGGATTGCTGGCAGCGGTAGCCCTGCTCTTTGCCGTGGCCCCGGGGTGGGCTCTTGAGATCATCTACCCGGCGCATGGCAGCTCGATTGTCCGCTCCGACTTTCTGATCATCAAGGCCGGTGACTCGCCGGTTATTGAGGCGATTACCGTCGAATTCGGTGGCGCCAAAAGCGGCATGATCGACATTTCCGGCGCCGAATACCGCAAGGCTTTCGGTGATTTTGTCATTCTGCTGCCTGGCTTTGATCCCGGCAAGGACAGCGTCAAGGTGGCCGGCTTTGCCGGCGGCAAGCAGGTGGCGGAGGCCTCGGCCGATTTCTATTTTCTGACCAGGCCCGGCGAGGTGGCGCCAGCTGGATATTCTCCCTTTGTCATGCACCTGCCGGAAAAAGAAGCGCTCTGCGCACCCTGTCACAATATGAACCCGGAGCCGGCCCTGCTCGATAATGAATCTGCAGCCAAGAATCCCTGTGGTTCCTGTCACCAGCGCCGCCTCAATTACGAATATGTGCACGGGCCGGCCGGGGTTTTTCAGTGCATCTACTGCCATGAACCGGACAGCAAACCGGCAAAATATGCCAACCGGGTCGAAGAGGCAAAGCTCTGCGCCGAATGCCACGAACACAAGGTCGATGAATTCAAGGCCCGCCAGTACATCCACGGCCCGATCGAAGCCGGACTCTGCTCGGTCTGTCACGATTCCCACGCCAGTGCCCATTTCGGGCAACTGAACGCGGCGGTCAATGATCTCTGCCTTGGTTGCCATGGGGCGATTGTCAAAGACAGTCACGTGGTTCGAGGAGTCGGCGGCCAGGGGCATCCCCTCGAAGGCCCGGTCGATCCCGCTAATCCAGATCGGCAGTTCTCTTGCATCGGTTGCCACGATCCTCATGGCGGCAATTCTTCGTCCTACTTTCAGCGGGGGATAAGCGAGCGAATGTCTCTCTGCCAGCTGTGTCATAAGAAATAACATCAAAAATAACATAAGTATGCGCTTATTGGTCTCAGGTGTGTGAAGGAGAGCAAGATGTCTAGAACTATTGGTTATGTCGTGAGTTGTCTTTTGCTTTGGCTGTTGGTTGGGTGTTCGCCGCAGCACAAGATCAGGGTTCTTTGGCCGGCACCTCCTGAACAGCCACGCCTGGAGTGGTTGGGCTTGTTTAGCACGCGTGCTGATTTTAATCTTGGCGGCAAAAAAAAGGCGTTCACTTCATTTCTGACTGGCGATGAAGAGCTTGTTTTCGGGGCCCCTGGAGGTGTTGCGGCTGATGCCCGTAACCGGGTGTTCGTATCCGACCTGCAAGAGCGCACGGTGCATGTCCTTGACTTTGACAATCAATCGATTTCTCGGTTGAAAAACTTTCAGTTCGGGCGTCCTGTCGGGCTTGCGGTTGGCGGGGATGGCAGAGTCTATGTAGCGGATGCGGAAAAACGGGCCATCGTAGTTTTTTCTCCGCAGCTGAATCCTGTGCTCACCATGGGCGATGCCTCGAATCTGGAGCGGCCGGCCTATGTTGCCGTCAATGACCGTTTAGGCAGAATTTATGTTTCAGATGGTAAGAATCACAAGATTGTTGTTTTTGATCTTGCGGGCAAGCACTTGTTTTCATTCGGGGGGTTGGGCAATGCGCCCGGTGCGCTGCATGCCCCGCAGGGGCTGGCCTTCGATTCTAAGGGGCGGCTTTATGTGGCGGACATGATGAATGCGCGGGTGCAGGTTTTCAATGATGCTGGAGGCTTCCTGTTCGGTTTCGGAGAGCGGGGCGATCTTCAGTGGCAATTCGAAAATCCCAAGGGGCTCGCTTTTGACCATGAAGATCATCTGTATGTCACCGACGCCAGGAAAGGGGCGATGTTTATTTGCGATGTGGAAGGTAATGTTTTGCTAATCACCGGAGCCGGAAAGCGGACTCACCACCCCTTGGGGTATTCCGTGCCGAACGCGGTGGCCGTTTCACCTGATGACAGGATTTATATCACTGATTTGCTGAATCGCCGTGTGACGGTTTGGCAATATCTGAATGCCGACTATCTCTCCAGGCACCCCGTTACGGAGGCTGAGGCGGAAGAGCTGCTGCGCCTGCAAGAGCAGAAGCCATAGAGCGAAATGGCGGATAGCATCGGGCCAAAAGGCCAGTGAATTTAAAAATTTAAGTGTCATGTCATGGTATGGCGCGAATTTTCTTACTTTTTAATGCTGGCTTGTTTTTTGCTAGTCGTTATGAAGTCGGAGGCACGCTGTGACCAGGTAGTCTGGCCAGCATCTTAATCCCGCGCGACAATGCGCTAAGAACAAGGAGGTAGTATGAAGAAGGTAGTGTTTTTAACGGTCGTTTTGGCCATGCTGGCGGCGCCGGC
>NZ_JBFHGD010000129.1:0-9500 GCF_041583255.1 Trichloromonas sp.
CCACCCAGTGTGACGCCATGATAAAGCGTGCAGTCATCGCCGATTTCCGCCGTTTCGCCGATTACCACGCCCATGCCGTGGTCGATGAAGAAACCCTTGCCGATCTTGGCGCCGGGATGGATTTCGATCCCGGTCAGAAACCGGCCGACATGGGACGTCAAGCGGCCCAGGAAATAGAATTTTCTCTGCCAGAGAGCGTGGGCAAACCGGTGCAGGAGAACCGCGTGAAACCCCGGATAACAGAAATAGATCTCGAGAACGCTGCGAACAGCCGGGTCACGGTCAAATACGACTTTAATGTCTTCTTTAAGGGACGGAAACACAATAATCCTCCTCTCAGGCATGCCATGATTATTTCTGCTAATCGATAACATACCTGATTGTTTCTGTCAACTATTTTGCCGGCCGTTTACGACGCTTGAAAACCGTGCGAAAGAAGGTAGGTCAGAAGGACTTCGGGAGGGAAAAGGAAAAGCGGCTGCCCTGGCCGGGCTGACTTTCTGCCCAGATCCTGCCATGGTGAGATTCAATAATTTTTCGACAGATGTAAAGCCCAAGCCCGCTCCCCTTGCGGGAATCCTGCTTGCCCACCTGGGAAAATTCTTCGAACAGCCCGTCCATACCCTCCGCCGGGATGCCCTTACCGGTGTCTTCGATGGTAAAGAGTACGGCATTGTCAGTTTCTTCGAGGCGAATAGTTATCTTGCCGCCTCGAGGGGTGAACTTGGCCGCGTTGGCCAACAGGTTCACCAACACCCGGTAGATTTTTTCTTCATCGAACAGGGCTGTGCAGCGATCAGGGAAATGGATGTCAAGCTGCAGCTGGCCCTTGCGCAGCAGGCTTTCATAGTCGTGAAGAAATTCCCTCGCCGTCGCCACCAGGTCGTGAGGCTGCAGATCGAGCGCCATGCTGCCCGATTCGAGACGGGAGAGGTCGAGGAGGTTATTGACCAGGTCGGCCAGCCGGTCAGAGGCCTCCAGCGCCTCCTCGACATAGCTGCGCTGTTCGGATGTCAGCTGTACCTTGTCGGTCTCGGCAAGCAGCGAGCAATATCCGCTGACGATGGTCACCGGAGTCCTCAGCTCATGTACCGCCGTGTTGAGAAAATCGGCCCGGGCCCGGTCGGCTTTTACCAGGCCGGCGTTGGCCGCCTCGAGATTCGCCTTGGTCTGCAGCAGGTCCTCCTCAATCCGGCGCTTATCCGTCACATCTCGAAAAGCCGCCACCCGCAATTCATCATGAGCGGCCTCTCTGCTGATACTTACGGAAAATACGCGCGCTTGCCCACTGCGGGAGGTGAACGGGATATCGAACCTGCAGCCGTTGGCGCTGCCGTGTTTTTTTTGCCCGGAGCAGTCTGCAAGCCGTTGCAAAACTTCGCCACCGAACAGGGCCGTGAGGCTGGCATCATTCAACTCGGCTCGATCGATCCCCACCATCTCGAGCATACACCGGTTGGCATAGACAACCTGCCCTGACGCCATAAACGCGATCAGCCCCTCGGAAGCATTTTCGAAAATTTGTTCGTAGAGTTCCTTGACCTTCAAGTCTCTTTCGAGGTGGTGCTTGGCGTTGCGAAGGGATTCAGCCTCCTCCCAGATCAGGTCGAAAAAGTTGCTGCCCTTTAGCGCCGCCACCACCACATTGGAAACCAGCTTGCAAAAGGCAACGTCTTCGCTGGAGACCTCCCCTTCACCCGGATGGGCAATCCGCACGATCATGGCGCCAACGACCCGCTGGGAATGGATGACCGGAAAGACCATGATAGCGCTGATATTACGCCCCTCGAAGGCCGGCAGAAAATCGACCATCAACGGGTTGTGGGAAACGTCATCGATCAACAGGGGCCGCCCAGAGGTCATGACCTGGCGGATTTCCGGATAATTCATCAGGTCGATGCGAAACGAAGGGCGCAGAAGATCGGCCGTAGTCGCCACGACATATCCGCAGTCTTCGTGTTCACGGATCAGAGCGATGGAACAGCGGTCGACATCATCAAGGTGCTGGGAGATTTTGCGGACGATTTCCTTGAGTGCGGTCCCGGCATCGGTCGATGAATAGACCGCCTCGGATATTTCGAGCAAGGCATCGTAATGCCTCGCCTTGCAGTCCTTACTTTTCAGCAGTTGCTTTTTCTGCAGGTTCCCCTTGATACGGGCAATCAGCTCACAGCGGTCAAAGGGTTTGGAAACATAATCATCCGCACCGACCTGAAAGGGATTCACCAGCTTTTCCATGTCCCGATAAGCCGTCATCAGGATAATCGGAACATGGTTCAGGCCAGGCTGCTTACGCAACCCGCTGCAGACGGAAAGGCCGTCACGATCCGGCATGACCAGATCGACCAGGACCACATCCGGCAAAAATTCAATGGCAATCCGACATCCCTCGTCGCCACCGGACGCCAGGATTACGTTGAACCCGGCATCAGTGAGCATGTCCTCCAGAATCTGGCGGATCATCCGATCATCATCAATAACCAGAACGGTCGGCTGCATAAAACCCTCGTCATGCCGTAAAATATGCCGCAAAAAAAACCATTAAATACACAATTCATTAACAATACTAAATCAAAACAGTATGGTCAATAGGTAGAACTATGTATTTTGTCGACAATATCCTGCAGCCCCCCTAGCGTCTCAGAGGAACAGGCGATAGGCCTCATTGGCCGACTCTTCGATGTACCGGTAACCGAGGTCCTTTAGAAAGGCCCGGAAAGCTTTTTCCTCGCCACCGGGGATTTCCAGCCCGATCAGCACCCGACCGTAATCCCCCCCCTGCAGCCGATAATGAAACAGGGAGATATTCCAGCTTTCCCCCATGGTTCCAAGAAACCGGGTCAGCGCCCCGGGGCGCTCGGGAAACCAGAAGCGGTAGAGCACTTCGCGGCCGACGTCAACGGACCGGCCGCCGACCATGTAGCGGATATGGGTCTTGGCCAGTTCGTTGTCGGTCAGATCGACATTATGAAACCCCTTACCCGCCAGCTGCCGGCTGAAGGCGAGCCGTTCCCCTTCATCACGGATCGACAGTCCGACGAAGATATGGGCCTGTTCCCGCCCGGCCAGCCGATAATTGAATTCGGTGATATTACGCTCCTCGCCGATCTCGGCACAGAAGCGCTTGAGCGAGCCGGGCTGTTCGGGAATCGTGACGGCGAACAGGGCTTCCTGCTTCTCACCGACCTGGGTCCGTTCAGCGACGTAGCGCAGGCGCTCGAAATTCATATTGGCGCCGGAGTTGATCGCCACCAGGGTCTGACCGCTGATTTTCTGTTCGCGAACATATTTTTTCAGCCCCGCCAAGCCGAGGGCGCCGGCCGGTTCAACGATGGAACGGGTGCTCTGGTAAACGCTCTTGATGGCGCTGCACAGCTCATCGGTATTGACCCGAACGATCTCATCGACAAAACGACGGCAGAGGTCAAAAGTCAATCGGCCAACTTCGCGCACCGCCACCCCGTCGGCGAAAATCCCGACCGAATCGAGGCTGACCCGGCGGCCGGCCTGCAGTGACTGGTACATGGCGTCGCTGTCCACCGGCTCGACCCCGATGACTTTCACTTCGGGACAGAGGGCCTTGAGATAGCCGGCCATGCCGGCGATCAGGCCGCCGCCGCCGACCGGGACAAAGACGGCGTCCATCCGCCCGGCGGTCTGCCGCAGCAGCTCGTCGGCCACGGTCCCCTGGCCGGCGATCACGAGTTCATCGTCGAAGGGGTGGATGAAGACCATCCCGGTCTCGCCGATCAGCTGATTGCAGTGATCCTGGGCCTCGGAGTAACTGTCGCCGTGCAGCAGCACCTCGCCTCCCATGCGCCTGACCGCGTCGATCTTGATCTGCGGAGTCGTTTTCGGCATCACGATGACGGCCCGAATCCCCAGCTTCTGGGCAGAAAACGCCACACCCTGGGCATGGTTGCCGGCCGAGGCGGCGATCACTCCACGCTGCCGCTCTTCATGGCAGAGATGGGCGATCCGGTTGTAGGCTCCGCGCAGCTTGAAGGAAAAAACCGGCTGCAAATCCTCCCGTTTGAGCAGTACCCGGTTGTTCAGCGCGGCCGACAGCACCGGCGCCTCATCCAGCGGCGTTTCCACGGCGGCTTCATAAACCCGCGAAGTCAATATCTGTTTAAGCAGTTTCTGCATGACATCCCCGATAAAAAAGCGGCGGGCTGTAAACCCGCGCGCCTGATGATAACGAAAAACAGAGCGAACTATTAACTACAACGGATGCCCGGCAAAATCCACACGATTTTTGCTGATCCCCGGCTGCCTATGGCCGCTCGAGTATCATCGCGGCCGCCATCGCGCCGGCCGCGCAGATTGAAACCAGCCCGTAACGGGCGTTGCGGCGCGCCATTTCACCTGCCAGGGAGGTGACGATGCGGGCGCCGGTGGCGCCGAAGGGATGTCCGACCGAAATCGAACTGCCGAGCACGTTGAGCCGCTCCGGATCGACCCGGCCGATGGCGTCCTCCTTCCAGCCCTTGTCCCAGGCGGCCAGATTGCAGGCGACCTGGCCGCCAAAGGCTTCATGCACCTCGACCAGATCGATATCGGCCAAAGTCAGACCGGTGCGCTTAAGGAGTCGCGGCACCGCCAGTCCGGGCGCCATCAGCAGGCCGTCGGCGGGATCGATGGCGGCATATTCAATGGCGCGGATAAAGGCCAGCGGCGCATGCCCGTCGCGGGCGGCCCGCCGCTCGGACATGAGCAGCACCGCCGCCGCCCCGTCGGTGAGGGGGCTGGCATTGCCGGCGGTGATCGTGCCCGCCGTCGAGCGATCGAAGACCGGGGAGAGGCCGGCCAGCTTTTCCAGGGTGGTGTCGCCGCGCACGATGGTGTCTTTCGCAATGCCGTTGAGGGGATGAATTTCTGCCGGCAGCCGCCCGTCGGCGGTGGCCGCTGCCGCCCGGTGATGACTGCGCAGGGCGATCTCGTCCTGCTCCTGCCGGGAAATGCGCCACTCTTTGTTGCTGATTTCAGCATGCTGGCCCATTGTCAGCCCGGTCGACGGCTCCTTGAAGGAGAGCGGCACCGGAAAGAAATGCCGGGGGCGCAGGCGAACCAGCACCCTGAGCCGGTCTTGCAGCGTGCGGGCCATCCCCGCCTCAAGAAAAATCGCGGCCGCCTCGCGCCCGAAAAGGACCGGCACCGTCGACATCGACTCGACGCCGCCGGCGATTCCGATCTCGCCCCGGCCTTGGCTGATCGCATCGGCCACATCGGTGATCGCGTGAAGCCCGGTGATGCAGTTGTTGGACACCAGGTGGGCGCATATCGAGGCCGGCAGCTTCAGGTCGAAGACGATCTCCCGCGCCAGGTTGGAGATAAAGGGGTCATGCAGCACCCGCCCCCAGACCAGCAGGTCAACCTGGGCGGGATCGAGGCTGAATTTCTCCACCAGCCCCTGCACCGCATGGGCAGAAAGCTTGAGCGGCGGGATATCCTTGAAGCTGGTGCCTGCCTTGACGAAAGGGGTGCGCATGCCACCGACAATGACGACCCTGGTTGCGTTTTTATCGGACATAACGGAACCTCCATGAATGGTAACCGGATTTCAGCTAATGAAAGGATACCATGATATTCTGGTTTTTCCCATCCGGCACATCTTAATGTCGACAAATGTATACGACTTCTATATACTACCAAACCGACTGTTTACGAGCGCGGCGAAAGTGGTTTTGCCGTCAATTCAATACCGTAAAAAGGAGAGATGACCATGCCGGAGTTCAAGTACCAGGACCCTTTCCCGTTGGCCAAAGACACGACCAAATACTACAAGATCCCCGGATCGGAAAAGTACGTATCTGTCGCTCAATTCGACGGCAAGGATGTCGTCAAGGTCGCCCCCGAGGCGCTCACCGTTCTTGCCAACCAGGCGATGAAGGACGTCTCCTTTCTGCTGCGCCCCGAGCACAACGAGCAGGTCGCCAAGATTCTGAGCGACCCGGAAGCCTCCCCCAACGACCGTGGCGTCGCCATGGCCTTTCTGCGCAACGCCGAAATCGCCGCCAACCTCGAACTCCCCACCTGCCAGGACACCGGCACCGCCACTGTCGTCGCCAAGAAAGGCCAGCAGGTCTGGACCGGCGTGAAGGACGAGGAGTATCTCTCCAAAGGCATTTACAACACCTACACCGAGGAGAACCTGCGCTACAGCCAGACCGTCGCCCTCGACATGTACGAAGAGAAGAACACCGGCACCAACCTGCCCGCCCAGATCGATATCATGGCGACCGATGGCGACTACTACAAGTTCGTTTTCATGGCCAAGGGCGGCGGCTCCGCCAACAAGACCATGCTCTACCAGGAAACCAAGGCCCTGCTCACCCCCGAGAAGCTCGAGAAGTTCCTCATCGAGAAGATGAAATATCTCGGCACCGCGGCCTGCCCCCCCTACCACATCGCCTTCGTGGTCGGCGGCACCAGCGCCGACTCGGTCATGAAGACCGTCAAGCTCGCCACCGCCAAAGAACTGGACGGCCTGCCGACCACCGGCAACGAGCACGGCCAGGCCTTCCGCGACACCGCCCTGGAGGACAAACTTCTTCTGGCAGCCCAGAAGCTCGGCATCGGCGCCCAGTTCGGCGGCAAGTACTTCGCCCACGACGTCCGCGTCATCCGCCTGCCCCGCCATGGTGCCTCCTGCCCCTTAGGCATGGCGGTTTCCTGCTCGGCCGACCGTAACATCAAGGCGAAGATCACCAAGGAAGGTCTGTTCGTCGAAGAGATGGACCGCAATCCGGGCCGCCTGATCCCCGACAAGTATCGCGGCAAGCACGGCCACGGCACCAAAATCGACCTCAACAAGCCGATGACTGACATCCTCGCCGAACTCTCCAAGCTCGAAGTCGGCGCCCCGCTGCTGCTTCAGGGCACCATTGTCGTCGGCCGCGACATTGCCCACGCCAAGTTCAAAGAAATCCTCGACAGCGGCAAGCCGCTCCCCGAGTACCTGAAAAAGCACCCGATCTACTACGCCGGCCCGACCAAGACCCCCAAGGGCAAGGCTTCCGGCTCCTTCGGCCCCACCACCGCCGGTCGCATGGACTCCTACGTCGACCTGCTGCAGGCCAATGGCGGTTCGATGGTCATGATTGCTAAGGGCAACCGCAGCCAGCAGGTCACCGACGCCTGCAAGAAGCACGGCGGCTTCTACCTCGGTTCCATCGGCGGCCCGGCTGCCGTTCTGGCCGAAGAGAACATCAAAAAGGTCGAGTGCATCGACTTCCCTGAGCTCGGCATGGAAGCGGTCTGGAAGATCGAAGTCGAAGACTTCCCGGCCTTCATCCTGGTCGATGACAAGGGCAACGACTTCTTCAAGAAGCTGGGCCTGTAAAACTCCAGTCGTACCGACAGCAAAAAGCCCCGGTTCCGTATGGAACCGGGGCTTTTTCAAAGAACGCCCCACAGGAGGATGCCATGGACAACCGTTTTATCCTGACCGCCTTCGGCAAAGACCGCCCGGGCATTGTGGCCGATGTAACCCGGATTCTGTTCGAGAACGGCTGCAACCTCGAAGACAATTCGATGACCCTGCTGGCCGACGAATTCACCCTGATCCTGCTCTTCAGCAGCCCGCGCGCGAATATCCAGGCCCTTTTGCTCAAGGCCTGTGAGGATCTCGAACGAAGCACGGGCGTTTCGGCCTCCATCCGCCCCCTGGAGAGCCGCCGCCCGCTCATGCAGGACGGCAGCTGCGACTGCACCCTGCACGTCGAAGGGATGGACCAGGCCGGGATCGTCTACAAGATCAGCCGCCACCTGGCCGATCGGGGCATCAACATCATCGACCTTAAATCGGCCGTCAAGCCTTCCCCGGAAAGCGGCACCGCCATCTACCTGATGGACATCCACATCCAGGTTCCCCAGCAGATGGACCTGGAGCAGGTGGAAAGCGATCTGACCTCGGTAGCCGACGAGCTGCACGTCGACATTGCCCTTGCCCGCTAACCCCATGCCTATGGCCGCCCCGGATTCCTGCAATCCGGGGCACGGCATCCCCCCATAGACATGCAACGTATACGCGTATACGCGTCTACATGATTGCCCCCTGCCCTTTGCTGTGCTAGCGTCCGCCTGCAGGCATCAAAACAGCGAAGGAGATTCAACCATGCTGGTATCACCCTACACCGTCGCCGCCCGTTACCGCGCCGAAATCCGCCAGGAAATCCGTTCCCTTGGCACCCCGCTGAAGGTCGTCGGCTTTCTCGGCGGCGAATATGCCCCATCCCTCACTTATGCAAATTACACCAAAAACGCCTGTGAAGAACTCGGCATCGACTACGAACTGCGCCAGCTGCACCGCCTCGACCTGGAACAAGCCATCGTCGCCGCCAACGAGGACCCGAGCATCCACGGCATCATGGTCTATTACCCGATTTTCGGCAACGAGCAGGACCGCTATCTCAAGGATATGGTCGATCCGCGCAAGGACATCGAAGGGCTCAACGCCTTCTGGATCCGCAAACTCTACCAGAACGAACGCCTGGTCGACGGCGCCCGCGCCGCCGGCAAAGCCGTCGTCCCCTGCACTTCGCTGGCGGTTCTGAAAATCCTCGAAGCCAACGGAGCCTACGGCGCCAGCGGCACCCGCCCGGCCGAACACAAGACGGTCACCATCTTCAACCGCAGCGAGGTAGTCGGCCGGCCACTGGCGGTCATGATGTCCAACGACGGCGCCCGAATCTACTCCTTCGACGAACAGGGTCCGTTGCTCTACCTCAATGGCAAAGCCACCGAGACCAAGATCACCCGCGCCGAAGCCCTGCAGCAGTCGGACATGGTGATTACCGGGGTGCCGTCCCCAAGCTTCCCCAAGATCAAAGCCGACGAACTCTCGGAACACACCATCTGCCTGAATTTCGCCACCATCAAGAATTTCACCGCCGAAGCCGAAGCAAAAGCCGAACTCTTCATCCCCCGCGTCGGCCCGATCACCGTCGCCATGTGCATGCGCAACACCCTGCGCCTCTACCGCACCTACTTCGCCAAAGAGCATAAGAATACGGTCGCATGAACAGAGGCTGGAGCCTGACAATGCAAAGGCTCCGGGTCTAGTCGACCACGGGATTCTATCAATAAAAAGAGCCTCCGCGTCGATAAGACATGGAGGCTCTTGCTTATTCAGGTGGCGCCTGGGGAAGAGCCGAAAGCTTTCCGTGTCGGCATAAACCATCCCCGCATTGTCCGGTTTGTTTTACTCCCTAAGGTACTGGTTCCACCGACCAGAGAAAACTTCGGTTATGAACCCTTATCGGCGACCTTGAGAAAGACCACCAGCGCGCCATCGCCGCCGTACTGCCTGGGAGCCCGCCCCCATTCGGCAACCCAGCCCCCGCCTTCAGCGGAGAGGTACTCTTCGATCTCCCCCCGCAGCACCGGTTCGCCGTCAGAACCTCGCCCCCAGCCGGTGACGATCAAGACGATCTTCCTGCCATGGTAAACAGAATTTTCGAGAAAATAACGCGTCTTCTCCCGCGCCTCGGTCCGGG
>NZ_JBFHGD010000130.1:0-9433 GCF_041583255.1 Trichloromonas sp.
CGCGCGGAACTGGTCGATCACTGAGGCTGCATCCAATCCGAGAGTTTCAGCGTACAGCTTGAGAAATCCCAGCAGGTAGGCGTCGCCGGGAAACCCGTCGAACCTGTCCGCCTCCATGTCCAGCAGGAAGTTGGCCCGGATACGGGTTTTTTCGGCAATCGCCGGCAAGGACAGTCCGAGTTCCTCGCGGCGCTGCTTCAGGGTGATCCCGATGGTCAATGGTTCGATTTCAGTCATGGTCATTTCAACAGCTCGATATAGCCCTTGGCCAGTCTGGCCGATTCTGAAGCTGGAGCAAGCCGAACCACCTCGGCAAACGCCTCCTGCGCTTCTTTCTTCTGTCCTGTTTTTATACTGGCGAGCCCAAGCTTGTAGTGGGCATCGGTGTAATCGGGAGCGAGAGCGAGGGCCTTGCGAAGGGACTCGATGGCCAGGTTCCATTTATTCAGTTCATAATAGACTTCACCGAGTCGCAGGTGGGCCACCGGGAAGCGAGCATTGCTCGAGATGGCCTTCTGGTACTCGCCTACCGCATCGAGGTAGGCGCCTTTTTGAAAATAGGCGTAACCCATCCCGGTCTGGGCGATTTCCGGGTTTCCGAACAACAGATTGGAAGAAGCCTGGCGAAAATATTTGATAGCATCATCCCAACGTTGCATGTCCAGGTACAATGCACCGATATTATTCTGGTATTCCGGCGCATTGTCGCTGAGCTTTATGGCTTTGAGATAGTGTTTTTCCGCTTCGGGATAGGCATTCTTGTACTGGTAGACCTGCGCCAGCGCGTTGTGATAGTCCGCATGCTGCGGGTCGGCTTCGACCGCCAGCAGAAATTCCTTCAGGGCGGGGGTCAGCTGCTGCTGGCGGAGATGGGATAATCCTACCATATAATGCGCTTCGCCTAACGACGGCTTCTTTTCAGGTGCGCTGCAACCGAAAGTACCCAACAGCAAAACACAAAACATCAGCAACAGAATCTGCTTAACCAAGGCGTCCTCCTAGAGTGTGGCCAGAAAGCGACCATGTTTTTCAATGAATACGCGCCTGCGTTCATGCAGATCCTCAAAAATGGGACTCGGAACGGCAACAGCAGAAGGAGACGCACCGGCAGGCGCCGGCTCATTCTGCCGATCTTTCCCGCCGTGAGTCAGCGGGAGGGCATCCCAGCGCTCCCGTTGCGCCACGGGGTCGAGCAAGTGAAATTCCATGTCATCCAGACGAAACCCGAGCGATTCGGCAAAATGCGTCCCCTCGTCAAGAAGCGCCGTCAGCTTCTGAGCTGCCACCTCGCCCTGCGAATTGCGGTAAACCGCCAGCCGGCGACTCTTGAGCAGATGGAAGACCACCACCACCTGCACCCCCTTCGAACCCTCATAGACGCAAAGATAAGCCGAAGATTTCTGGGACGGCAGACCCGGCAGTGCCACCTGGCTGTCGCCCAGCGAGCAAAAGAGGCGCCGCACGCGTTCTGGCGAAACCTCAAGACAATCGCACTCCTTATCCCACTCGAACATCGGCGCTCCCTGCGGATCAGGCCAACCCGTCGAAATCGGTCAACAGCTTAAACTTGCGAAAACGCTCTTCCACCTCGTCAAACTCAAGCCTTTTCAACCGGTTGAGACTGAAATCCTCGACCGTGAACGAAGCCATGACACAGCCGAAGACGATAGCCTGGCGGATGCTCGCCTCGGACAGGTTGCGGGTGGAAGCGAGATACCCCATGAAACCACCGGCGAAGGTGTCCCCCGCCCCGGTCGGATCGAAAACCGTCTCCAGGGGATACGCCGGCACGGTGAAAATCGAATGCTCGGTAAACATGATCACCCCGTATTCACCCCGTTTGACCACCAGGGTTTTCGGCCCCATGGCCAGGATCGACCGGGCCGCCTTGACCAGGTTCGGTTCGCCGGCCAACTGGCGGGTCTCCCCCTCGTTGATGATCAGAATATCGACATGGGGCAGGGTCTTCAGCAGCGCCTCGCGCTTGCCCTCGATCCAGAAATTCATGGTGTCGCAGGCCACCAGGAGCGGTTTTTTGACCTGGTTAAGCACATCGAGCTGCAGTTCGGGATCGATATTGGCCAGAAATACGTACTCGGCGCTTTCGTAGCCCGCCGGCAGCTCGGGACGGAACGCCTCGAAAACATTGAGCTGGGTGTCAAGGGTGTGCGCCTCGTTCAGGTCGAAACCGTAACGCCCCTTCCAGCGGAAGGTTTTGCCCGCGGCCGTCTGCAGCCCGCGCAAGTCAATCTCCCGTGAGCGGAGAAAGTCCAGGTGCTCTTGCGGAAAATCGCTGCCGACAACCGCCACCAGGCTGACATCGGTGAAAAAGCTCGCCGAAGTACTGAAATAGGTTCCGGAGCCGCCGAGCACCTCTTCAACCTGGCCGAATGGGGTTTCCACGGAGTCAAAAGCGACCGAACCTACCACCAGCAAACTCATACGTACATTCACTTTCTATTAAAAACAATAAAGGGCATTGTAACCGGATTGACCGGATGGCGCAACCCGCCAGAAAAGAAGAGCTTAAAGGTTTTCACCCATCAACACCGCGAGCTTCTGGCGGGCGGTTTCCGAGATCAGTTCCCTGCGGGTCATGATCGCGTATTTGAGGGCTTCGCCGCAAGCGCAGCGGCGCTCTCCCGACAGCCGCTTGACCGCCGTCTTGATGATGTCGCGGGCGGTGGCCACGTTCTGCTGGATGATGGCGATGACTGCCTCGACCGATACGTCATCGTGCTCATGATGCCAGCAGTCGTAATCGGTCGCCAGGGCGACGGTAGCGTAGCAGATTTCGGCTTCGCGGGCCAGCCGCGCCTCGGGGATATTGGTCATGCCGATGATGTCGACCCCCCAGCTGCGATAGATGTTCGACTCGGCCCGGGTTGAGAAATTCGGTCCCTCGATGCAGATGTAGGTTCCGCCCTTGTGCACGGTGGCCCCCACTGCGGCCGCCGATTCGTAGAGCACCTGGGAGAGATCGCCGCAGACCGGGTCGGCAAACTGAACGTGACCGACCACGCCGTCACCGAAGAAAGTCGAGGCACGCTTTCCCTGGGTGCGATCGAAGAACTGGTCGGGAATGACGATATGACCGGGCACGATCTCTTCCTTCATGCTGCCGACCGCCGACACCGAAATGATCTGCTCGACGCCGAGCTTTTTCATGCCGTAAATGTTGGCGCGATAGTTGACCTCGGAAGGGAGCAGCCGGTGGCCGCGGCCGTGGCGGGGGAGAAAGACCATCTTCACCCCGTCGAGCACCCCGGTAATGTAGGCATCGGACGGTGAGCCGAACGGCGTGTCGAGCACCACCTCCCGGATGTTTGTCAGCTCCTCGATTTCATACAGACCACTGCCGCCGATAACACCGATTACAGGTTGAGACATGTGCAAAAACCTCCGGTTATTTCTTGACACGTTATGAACAAGCCATGATTATGCCGGCGAGTTTTCCCCTGGTGCCGGCAGGCGGCCCTGGGCCTTTTCCAGCTTGCCCTTGAGCTGGCCGCAGGCCGCCGAAATATCCTGACCTTTGCTGGCCCGGCGGATGGCGACAATGTCCCGGCTGAGCAGATAGGTCTGAAACGCCTCGATGCTCTCCGCTGTCGGAGCGTTAAACGGCGACCCTTCATGCTCGTTGTAAGGGATCAGGTTGACCTTGGCCTTCACCCCGTGCAGCAGGCCGACCAGCCGCTTGGCGTCCTGCAGGGTATCGTTGACCCCGCGGATGAGGATGTATTCGAAGGTGATCCGCCCTCTTCCATGCAAAGGATAGTCCCTGCAGGCCGCCATCAACTCCTTCAGCGGGTAGCGGCGATTGACCGGCATGAGCTCGTCACGCACGGCATCGGTGGTGGCATTGAGGGAGACGGCCAGGTTGACCCGGACACGCTGCCCCAGCTCCCGCATCTGCGGAACCAGACCCGAGGTGGACAGGGTCACCTTGCGCGCGCCGTAGCCAAAACCGTCGTCGAGATAGAAAATCTGCAGGGCCTTGACGACGTTATCCAGATTATGCAGGGGCTCGCCCATTCCCATGAGAACGATATTGTTAATCGGGCCGTCCTTGAGGGCGGCGCAGACCTGGTTGACGATTTCTCCGGCTTCAAGATTGCGCACCAGGCCGAAGGAACCGGTGAGACAAAAGGAGCACTGCATGGCGCAGCCGACCTGGGTCGAAATGCATAGCGTCGCCCGCTCGCCCTCCATGGGAATGCGTACCGTCTCGACAGTCTGGCCGTCGGCCAGCCGGAAGAGATACTTGCGGGTGCCGTCGCGGCTGTCTTCGACCACCTCGGGCTGCCAGTCGGATATGGTCGCACGCTTCTCCAGTTCTTCGCGAAAAGCCTTGGAGAGGTCGGTCATGTCGGCAAAGGAGGTGGCACCGCGGCCGTAGATCCAGCGCACGATCTGCTTGGCGCGAAACGGTTTCTGCCCCATCTCTGCCAGCAGCGCGGAGAGCTCCTCCATGGTCAGGTTTTTCAGATCGATCAAACTTCCAGCTGTCATCCGATGCCTGCAAAAGCGTTGTTTCTCGCTGATTTTAAAATAAAAAAACCCCTCGGATCATACCCGAAGGGTCAGTTTTCTACAAGGTCAATCTAGGTTATGCGATTTACAGCAGTTCGAGCCCGGAGAAGAAATAGGGGATCTCGAACGCGGCGGTTTCGGGGGCGTCGGAGCCGTGGGTGGCGTTCTCGCCGATCGAGGTGCCGAATTCCTTGCGCATGGTCCCCTCAGCCGCTTCGGCAGGGTTGGTCGCTCCCATCAGGTCGCGCCATTTCTTGATGGCGCCTTCGGCTTCGAGCACCATGACGACGCAGGGGCCGCTGCTCATGAAATCGGTCAGTTCGCCGAAGAAGGGGCGCGCCTTGTGGACATAGTAGAAACCTTCGGCTTCGACCTTGCTCATGTACAGCTTCTTCAGACCGACGATCGTGAAGCCTTCGGCGTAGATGCGGGCGATAATCTTGCCGGCGTTGCCAGCGGCAAAGGCATCGGGTTTGACGATAGCGAAAGTTCTTTCCATGTTCAATTCCTCCATTGACGGATTCGATTTATGTAGTACAAACGTCGCGCTTTGTAGCATCCCGGAAGACAAAAGTCAAGCCGTTCCAGGACAACCGCTAATCAAACTCGATCCGGTAATAGAGGTCGGCGCCGCTTTCGAGCCCGACGTTCGACTCGAGCTCCCAGCGATCCGTCAGCGTGTAGCGCATGCGAAACTCGTTGGTGCTGGTGAACAGGGCATGGCCGAGACTGACGTAAAGCTTCGGGCTGAGATACTTGCCGATGGTGACCACCGAGCTGGTGACATCGCCGTTGCCGGCCTGCACCTCGAGCACATCCAGGCCGAGGCGCCGCTTGAGCCGATCCTGCAGTACCGCCGACTCCCCCTTGGACAGAAGCGCCCCGGCGGCCGTCATCAGCAGGGCACTCTGCCCGCTGTCCGAACCGAGGGGGCGGCCGAGCACGATATAAGCCAAAATGTCGGTGTCGGGCATCATCGGTTCGGAATAGAGCTTGGCCACCGGATGCCGCGGGGTGCCGGTCACCTGCACCCCGGCCTTGACTTCACCGGCCTTGCGCAGGGCGAGAATATCGAGAGTCGGACGATCCACCGGCCCGCCGGCAAAGAAAACATTGCCGCGTTCGATGTTCAGCCCGAGGCCGTAGGCGGAATAAGCCCCTTCGACCACGTAAATCTTTCCCTGCGCGGTCACCTCATCGAGGGCGGTGGCCTGCAGCTCCACCTCTCCGCCGAGCCGGGCATCGATACCGTTGGCCTTGACCAGCACGTGATCGCCCATAAGGATGCGAACCCGCGCATCGAGTGCCACGGGCAGAGCTCTGGGCGGCGGGGCGGCTTCGGCATCGACGATAATCAGGTCGGGGCTGGAGGCCACCGGCGATGGCGCGTTGCGCGCGGCTATCAGCGCCTCAGGAATGGTGACGCTGCCGCGCAGTTTGACCTGCTGACGATCGCCGGAAAGCTGCAGATCGGGATTGACCTTCAGCTGCAGCTCCGGCAGGTTGACGAGCTGAAAGTTCTTGCCGCCGAGCTTGAACTGATACGCCTTCGGCAGCCAGTCGGCCAGCTGTACCTCGCCGCTCCCCTCGAGGCGGCCGGACCCGGACTTCATGGAGAAGGCGTCGAGCAAAATGCGGTCCGCGGCCAGCCTCCCCTTGAACCCAACATCTTTCAGCTGCACCCCGGCGGCCGGCAGGTAGGCCGAGGCTCCCGCCAGGCTGAACGGCCCCCCCAGGTCAGGTTGTGCCCAGGTGCCGCCAAGAGTCCAGTCGAAATCAAGTTGACCGCTGGTTTCGCGGACGGACCCGGGGAACAGGGAGGTCAGCAGCCCTTTCTCCTGCAGATAGCCCGACAGCGCCCCCCGGACCGCCCCTTCCGGCTCGATGGCCACAGGCCAGCGGGCCGGCAGCGGCAGCTGAAACTCTCCCTGCAGCCGACCGTGGTTATTGAGAACCACAACGGCATCACCGGAAAGGCTGTCGCCGCGCCAGTTCCAGCCGATCGCCGCCTGGTGCAGCTCTGCCGCCAGAGTCCCCTCGTCCTCCTGCCACTTCAGGCGGCCGCCGCCGATTTCAGCTTTTCCTTCAAGGAAAAGATCGGCGCCGTTTGCCCAGCCCCCTGCTGCCGAGCCGGACAGGGTCCCCTCGGCATCCAGTGCCTCGGGCCCCCAGGGATAGAGGCGGGACAGGGACAGCCCGTCGAAGCGGACGGAAAAATCTCCTGCCGCAGGAAACGCCTGACGGGCCGGTTCGGGAGAGCGGACCTCTGCCGTAAGCTCTCCCATGTCACCGAAATCGGCCCTGGCCTGGCCGCTCAGTCCCCGCCGGTCCCAATCCAGGGTCAGCAGACCACCAGCCAGGTCGAGCTGCTGCTCCCCTTTGGCCAAGCCACCGGCAACGCGCACTTCCGCGAAGAGTTCAAGAAGATCGCGGTCCTGTAAATGGAGCTGGAGATCGCCCGAAGTGGTTCCGCTGGCCGCCCAGCCATCGAGCCAGGGATCGGCATGACTCAAGCGGAGAGCATTCCATTGCAGCTGGGCCACCCCGCCCAGGGGGCCCAGGGTCATCACCCCGTCCAGCTCGACCGCCTCACCCAGCGGACTGACCAGTTTTAGAGGCGCGAGCTGCAGCGAACCGGCGTCGAACTGCAAGGCGGCATGCTGCGCCAGGGCCCAATCGCCGAAAGGGGTTTGGGCCAGGCGCACTTCGGTCAACTCTCCGGACCAGTGGCCAGCCTGGTAGCCTCCGGAGAATTCCACCTCCCCCCTGCCGGCGTCAGTCAAAGCGTCAAGCGTCACCCCGTGCGCCTCCGGGCGCCCTTGCAGCGCCAGCGACAGGGATTCGACCGGCTGATCTCCGGCCATGCCGCCCTGCCCTTCGGCCAGGATGACATAGCGACTATCCCCCACCGGTTTCTCCGCGGAGATCGCCAGGCGATCAAGGGAGAACTCCGCGTAACGCAGCCCGCTCCCCTGCACAGCCAGACTGCCGTAAATCTCCTCTTGTGCCAGGTTCACCCAGCCCTTGGCATCCATCCGGCCATCGAGCCCGGGAAGCAGCCCGGAGAGCCGGCTGGCCGAAGCCGTAAAATCGAGTCGCCGGCTGAGCCGTCCGGCAGCCGTCAAATCGATCCCTTCACCGTGCAGGTCGAGCCGGGCGATATCGACCTCGGCGCCCTGAAGGCGCACATCGACCCCACCCGCCAGGGCCTTGCCGTGCAGGGTGCTATCGAGCAGTTCACCGGAAAAGTGCATCGCAAGAGGGGCATCACCGCTCTGCTGCAGCTCCGTCCGGAGGTCGAGATTGACCAGGCCGGGCCATTCGGGAAAGAGACCGGCCAGATCAAGCTCCCGCCCCTGGGCAGTGCTGCGCAGGGAGAAGCCGTCGAACCAGCCGATATTGAGGTCGCCATTGACCCGCCCGCCCAGCCACTGGCCGGCCAGCCCGGTAAAACCGATCTGCTCGAGGTCGCCATCGAAAAAGCCCGCCAGCCTCGATTTAAGCCAGCCATCAACGCGGTTTTCCACGACGGCGCGCCCGCGGTATTCATCCACATCGCCCTCTCCCTCCAGCTCTCCGAAGAGCAGCAGCGGGACGCCGGCCAGCTCGGAAAGATCGAGATGCTCCACCCCGACCGTCGCCTTCCAGGGGAGGCCGTTGCCGAGCTGCGCGCTTCCCTGCACCAGCAGCCGGTCGGGATGGCCGGGAAACCGGATCTCCCCGTTGCTGACCTGCAGGGTTTCGCCGGAGAGTTCAACCGGGGCGACCACATCGAACCAGGCCTTCTGCGCATCGTAGAGGAGCGCCTCGAGCTGTCCGACAGTTGCCGTCGAGTCGCTTGCCGCGGCGAGATCGAACTTCAGTGCCGCCCGTTCGACGCCGGCAATACTTTCACCCAAAACGATCTGCAGCTCCCCGGCCAGGCGGGAATTCAGCAGGTCGGCAACCAAGTGCCCCGCAAGACCGATTTCGGGCGATGCCAGCTCCAGCTCCGAGATGGCCAGGGCACCCCCGCTCCAACGAGCAGCGAGTCGAAGACGTTCGCTTTGCCAGAGAGTCTCTTCGGGGCTGCGGATGACCAGCCGATCGATGTTCAGGGCGGCGATATCCGCCGTCACCTGCAAGGGCCACCCGGACAGCTGCGGCCAGCGAAAAACAAAGGGCTCGGCGGGACCGGAAGTCTCCGCAGAAGGGGCCTCGAGCAGGATATCGACATCGGCTACCGCCAGCTCCGCGATGTTCAATTCACCACTGAACAGCCTGACGAAGGACCAGTTGAGGGCGGTGCGCCCGACCACAGCCGTCCCGCCGGGCCAGTGAACCCGCAAGCCGTCAAGCTGCAACTCATCGGCAAGACGTCCGCTGATATGGTCAGCCGATATTTCAACAGGAGACCGTTCGAAAAGGGCGGCAAGCAGCCAGGCACTTCCGGAGGGCGACCAGACCAGCCAAAGGCCCAGCACCAGCACGGCGGCCAGAAGCGATGAAAGGACCGCGAACCCATATTTAAAGATACGCACTACCATCCGAATCCTACGCTCAAATGGAGACGCCAGGCAGGATCGGGTTCACCGACCTGGCGGGCGTCGTCAACCTTGACCGGGCCGACCTGGGTGTAATAACGCACACCGATGCCGGCCCCTTGCGCCCACTCGATATCTGAAAGGCTGTTGAACGCGTTGCCGACATCGTAAAAACAGGCCACCCCCCAATTATCCCAAAGCTTTCTTTCCAGCTCGATACTGCCGACGGCCAGATGCTTGCCGCCTATGGTCTCGCCCTGGGCGTCTTTCGGGCCGAGCGACTGGTAACTGTAACCACGCACGCTCTGATCCCCGCCGGCAAAAAACCGCATCGATGCCGGAACTTCTGCGAGGGGCTCGTTCTGCAAGGTGGTTGC
>NZ_JBFHGD010000131.1:0-9410 GCF_041583255.1 Trichloromonas sp.
AGCTGAGCTGCGTGGTTCAGCACAACAATTTCCGCGAACTGCCGGCCTTCGTCGAACGGGCCCGCCGCTACGGTGCCTCCGTCTACCTCAGCCAGCTGGTCAACTGGGGCACCTTCAGCCGCGAAGAGTTCCTGTGCCGCGCCGTACACATCCCGACCCATCCCGACCACCCTGAACTGCTGGTCATCCTGCGCCGCCTGCGTGACCTGGCCGCCGTCGACCTGGGCAACCTGGCGCCGCTGCTTGCGTCTTCCGGATAAAGACAAAGGCCACCCCTTTCGGGGCGGCCTTTGTTGTTGGCATTGCTTCGGCACCAATATCAGTAAGATTTACGAAATACCGTCTTGTGGCACTGGGGACAAGGCGGAATCCGCACCGTCGCCTTGAAGTGCATCTCCTTGCCGCAGTCCTTGCAGGTCAGGGTTCCCGGGCTGGTCACCTCGCCGGTCTTGAATTCGAGCCCCTGTTCCGACTTGCCGGCCAGTTCGGACAAGACATCGGCCGCCGTGCTCAACAGCTTTGCCAGGCCGCTCTGCATCCCGGCAACCACCCGATGGGGCTCCACCGCCGCCAGCACGGCATCCCGCGCCTGCAGGGCCTTCTTGCCGACTTCCGACAAGTCCCGCCGCAGATAGGCACTGATCTTCTCGGCCTGTTCCCGGGAATATTCGCCGCCGGCAGTTATTTCATCACTGGCCTTTTTCAGGGCCCCGTCCAGGGTCTTTTTCCCTTCGGCCAGGATCTCGGCGGTCCGGTCTGCCAGCTTCTGATACAAACCAACATCTTCATGATCTTCCGGTTTTTGCTTTTCGTCACTCATCGAGACCCTCCATGAAGGTTAAATGAACCTTTCCACTCCCACCAAAAGTTTAACCATTCTCCGCCATCTCTCAATCGGGCAGGCGATAAAATATTCATTATTGTTATCGGAGTCGGTCCGGAGCCGGTGAAAACCAGTCCATCGGCTCCGGACCTTTCATCGGCAATAGACAGGGCCGAAAACTCAAGAACCGTCGTTTCGGGCAAAGACAATCAGGCGCAGTCCATGTCTGCCCGCCATGATCTTGACTGCAGCTGGCGGGAGTACACTAGCGTCCTCCCGCCAGCGCCTCCAGCCGCGCGACACGCTCTTCCATCGGCGGGTGGGTGGAGAACAGCTTCAGCATCGAAGCGCCGGTGAGGGGATTGACGATAAACATGTGCGAGGTGGCCGGGGTGGCCTCCTGCATTGGTATTTTCTGCGAGGCCATCTGCAGCTTGCGCAGGGCGCTGGCCAGGGCGAGGGGATTGCCGCAGATGCGGGCCCCCGAGGCGTCGGCCAGGTATTCGCGGCTGCGGGAGACCGCCATCTGGATCAGCATCGCCGCCATCGGCGCAATGAAAGCCATGGCCAGCCCGCCGAGCATGCCGCCCCCGCCTTCCTCGTCCTCGCTGTTGCCGCCCCCGAAGATGGCCGCCCACTGCAGCATGCTGCCGAGCATGGAGATCGCCCCGGCGAAGGTGGCGGCGATGGTGGAGATCAGGGTATCGCGGTTCTGCACGTGAGCCAGTTCGTGGGCCATGACCCCCTCGAGTTCGTCCGCAGAGAGGATCTGCATGATCCCCTCGGTAGCCGCCACCGCGGCATTTTGCGGGTTGCGGCCGGTGGCGAAGGCGTTGGGGCTTAGGGTCGGGATGACGTAGACCTTCGGCATCGGCATGTTCGCCTGGGCGGCCAGACGCCGCACCATGCTGTAAAAAGCGGGCTGTTCGGTCTCGCTGACCTCGCGGGCGCGGTACATCTTCAGCACGATTTTGTCCGAGTACCAGTAGCTGAAGAAGTTCATGCCGCCGGCGATGAGAAAGGCGATGATCATGCCGGATTGGCCGCCGATGGCGCTGCCCATGGCGACGAGCAACAGGGTAAGACAGGTGAGCAGAAAGGTCGTTTTCAGGGTGTTCATTTCTATTACCTCCGTACGCGTTGGTTGCGCCGCAGGTAAAAGAAAAGACCTTTACCCACGGCATGGTTCGACTGCTGTGAATAAAGGTCTTGCAAATGTCGACTTGATAGATCGCTACCCCGCGTCCGGGCGGCAAGGCCGCCGTATTGACGAAGCACGGGCCGGCGATGTCTCCCGCCGGATGCTACTCCCCTTTAATGACAGCCAGAATATTTATTCAGTACGTCCCTGTCAACGGAAATCGACAGCTGGCCGGATCGCTATCTCAGGCGTGTCCATCAACACACGGGGCCCCTTCACTGACATGGACCTCGATGGTCACATGATGCAGATCATGCACCTCTTTAAGCAAAGCCTTATAGTGCCCGGGCGGCTTCGGATGATGGGTGACGATGGAGACGATCGAAGCCATCTGGCTGGAACTGAGTTTCCAGAGATGAAGGTCGGCGATGCGGTTGTCGGCATCCGCTTCGATAAGCTCCCGAATCCGGCCATGTGTCTCCTGGCACCCTTCGCGATCGAGCAAAATCCGGCTGGTATCCCGTAGCAGTCCATAGGCCCAGCGCGTAATCACCAAGGCTCCGACCACCCCCATCACCGGATCGAGCCAGACCCAGCCCAGCTGCCGGCCGGCCAGCAGGGCGACGATAGCCAGCACAGAGGTCAGGGCGTCGGCAAGAACATGCAGGTAGGCGGCTTTGAGGTTATGATCATGGTGGTGGTGATGATGGTCGCAGTCGGTGGGGGCATGGGAGCTGCCGTGGAGCAGCAGCGCGCTGACCAGGTTGACGATCAGGCCGATCACCGCCACCAGCAGCGCCTCGTCGAAACGGATGTTTTCAGGACGGAACAGCCGCTGCAGCGACTCGACAGCCATCAGCAGGGCCACCACCGCCAGCACGATCGCGCTGGTGAACCCGCCAAGAACGGCCACCTTGCCGGTGCCGAAGCTGTAGTCAGGGTTGTCGGCATGCTTGCGGGCGTAATAGTAGGCGAAGGCGGTAATGCCGAGGGCGAAGAAATGGGTGCCCATGTGCCAGCCGTCGGCGAGCAGGGCCATGGAACCGTACACCCAGCCGGCTACGATCTCGACGACCATCATGATCAGGGTCAGCCAGATGACCTTCATGGTGTTGCGTTCTGCCGAACGGTTTTCGTTATGAAAGCGGTGGGGGTGCTGCCATTTTTCGAGGGTGTGGGTGTGCATCTTACAACCTTGATTATTTCAGTTTAAAACAGTCCCATTTCGGGCCGCGCGCCAGGCCGACGCTACTGCGATCCCAGGTTATTCATGGTCGCAGGCGGTCTGTCGCTGGAACAGGCCGCCTGCGCATGATCCTTCACAGGCGTTGCCTATGGTTATTTCCCGGTAAAATTGGCGGCTAGATATTTCCCGCCTGAGCTGAGAAATACATAGAGCGTCTGTTTCGCCGGATCTTCTGCCTTGGGGTTGGTAAAAGTGACCAACCATTCAGGACCGTGCTGGTACTCTTTTTTTTCGGCGACGTCCGGTTTTACCTCGGCCCAGGATGCATCGATTTTCCCTGATTCAACAATCTTGGCAACGATGCCGACCGCTTTCTGGCTTGCTTCAGCCTGGCTGATCGGAGTAATCGGGCCATGATCGTGACCGGCTCCGGCGAAAGCCGAACCCACCGAAAGAGCAAAAAGGGTCATTAGGCTGATGATGATTTTACGCATGTTTTTCTCCTAGAAGATTGTTTGGTGGGTGTTTTTCTGACGCTCCGCGAGTTCTTCGTCCATCTGCTTATGTTCATGATAGTGGTTGTCGCTGCTGAAGCCGTAGCTGTCCGGGTCGGTGGTGTGACCGTAGCCGTGCATTTGCATCATAAAGAGAAAAACCCCTGCGGCGATCAGACCCCCGTTGGAGAGGGTGCTGAACTGGGCAAAGGACGTCGTTCGGCGCCAACTGGAAATGATCAGCAGCATGATCGCCAGAGCGATGATCTGCCCCAATTCGACCCCGACATTGAAGGAAAGGATTCGGCCGATCAGTCCGCTATCCCCCAAGGGCAATTGCTGAAGGCGGGTAGAGAGCCCGAAACCGTGTATCAGGCCGAACCCGAAAATAACCAGGATGAGGTTGGGCGAGGGCCGGCCCAGATACTTATTGAAGCCATCCAGGTTATCAAACCCCTTGTAGCAGACGCTCAAAGCGATAACGGCATCGACCAGGAAATAGTTGGCCGACACGCCGAACACCGTGGCGAAGATCAGGGTGATGCTGTGCCCCAGGGTGAAGGCGGTGATGTACTTGACGATGTCGCGAAAGCCGGTCAGAAAAAAGATCACCCCGAAAATAAAGAGGAGGTGGTCGTAACCGGTCAGCATGTGGGTTGCCCCGAGCCAGACATAACGCAGGTAGCCGCCGTCAAGCATCGCCTGCTTGTCGGCCTCGGAAATACCATGGGCCATGGCCACGGCCGGCAGCAGCATCAGCAATAGCGTGGTTGCAATTATTTTTATCTTTCTAAAATCCATGCGATTTCCCTTCGATCCTGGGGACATTTTCGGTATCGAGGTGCTTCAGCCCCCGTAGGAGTGCAATCCGGAAAGAACCAGGTTGACCCCCAGGTAGCAGAAGATCGTCGCCGCGAAGCCGACGATCGAGAGCCAGGCCGCCCGTTTGCCCGCCCAGCCGCGGGTGAAGCGGGCATGCAGAAAGGCCGCGTAGACGAACCAGACGATCAGGCTCCAGGTCTCCTTCGGATCCCAGCTCCAGTAGGTGCCCCAGGCGTAGTTGGCCCAGGCCGCCCCGGTGACGATACCGAGGGTCAGCAGGGGGAATCCGAGCATGATCGCCTTGTAGTTGATGTCGTCGAGCACCTTGCTGCTGGGAAAGATGCTGGGGCGAGTGCTGCTCCCCTCCTGCTGGCGATTCGCCGTCAACAGGTACATGATCGAGGCGCCGCAGGCCACGGCGAAAGCGGCATAGCCGAGAAAACAGGTGATCACGTGATAGGTCAGCCAGTTGCTCTGCAGCGCCGGAACCAGCGGCTGAATCTCATCGTTGAGGCCGAGCTGGGCCCAGGCCATGCCGAGAAAGGCGAAGGGCAGGACAAAAGCGCCTACGGCGCGTTGCTTGTACTTGAAGTCCATCAGCAGGTAAACGAGCAGGATTGACCAGGCGAAAAAAACCACCGACTCATACAGGTTGGAGAGGGGAGCCTGATCGTAGCCCATCCCCTTGGCCTCGAACCAGCGCATCAGCACCGCCGCGCTGTTGGCGAGAAAACCGGCCCAGGCCACCGCCGTGGCCGCCAGGGCGACACCTCGACTGCGGCTGATCAGGTACGAGATGAACAACAGCATGGACGCAAAATAGGCGAAGGTGGTGATATTGAAAAACTGTGAACTGGTCATGATCTGGTCTCCGTATTTGCCGCGGCGGGTTCACCGCCGAGGGTTTCATCCAGGCGCAGGTTGAGGTCATCAAAAAAGAGGGTAAAGGCCGGCTGGTTGCGATGGGCACTGCCGCCGAAACGGACCAGGCTGTGCGGGTTGCCCGTCTCGATGGTCAGCCAGAGCCGCCGGTGAGAAAAACAGAAGGCGACGATGGAACCGGCCACCATCAGCAGACAGCCGGCCCAGACCACCCAGACCCCGGGGTCCTTCTTGACCTGCAGGCCGGTATACATTTTTTCCTGGTAGTCGAGCAGGGTGAAACTGAAATCGGCATCAGGCTTTGCCGCAAAAGCGGGGAATTGCTGCAGCACCAGAAACGGCTTGCCGTGCCGGCCGTCGGGGGTGTTGATGTGCATCTCCACGGCCGGACCGAATTGGCCGTAACTGGGGGTGTAACCGGTAACGGCAAAGGAGCTGCCCCCCGGCAGCGGCACATGGGTGCCTTCGGCGACGGTTAAATCGAGCACTTCGCCGGTGGCCCGAACCTTGACCTGCATCTTCAGCTGCGGATTGCCGGCCTGGCCGTAGCTCGACTGGTAAAAGGTGATGCCGTTATAGCTGAGCGGATCGTTAACGATAATCTTCCGGTCGCTGATCACCTCCTGGCCGCCATCGATAACATCCAGGATACTCATGAATTCTCTGGGCCGATTTGAACCATCGTAGTAGCTGACGTTGAAATCGTCGCAGCGCACGGCAAAGCCCAGCTCGATCGGCTCCTTGCCGCCAGCGGCCCAGACCCGGCTGATCGAGCCGCCCTCCTCGATATTGACATAGGCCTTGAAGCCCCAGAGATTACCGATAATGGCGCCGACGAAGATGAGCAGGATGGAGAGATGGGTGACATAGACGCCGAAGCGTGACCAGCCCCCCTTCTGGGCAAAGAGGTACAGGCGACCGTCCTTGCGGCTGACCGACGGCTTGGCAAAGCGCTCGGTCAGCAGTTTTTCCAGGCGACCGGCGACCTCTTCGGAAGGCAGAGCGACCCGCAGCTGCCGGCTGTTGGCCAGGGTCTGGAATACCCCCTCATCAGCTTCGGGTTCGGATGCGGTGACGGTTTTCCAGACCCGCGGCAGCCGCTTGAACGAACAGGTCAGCAGATTGAGTGAAAAAGCCCCGAGCAGGGTCAGGAACCACCAGGAATGATACATATCGAAAAACTGCAGCGTATCGAAAAGACGATAGACCTTTTCCCCATACAGTTGCAGGTATTCCTGGGACGTGCGGTTCTGCTGGATGACGGTGCCGATGATGGAGGTCGTCGCCAGCAGGATCAGCAGGGAGATGGATAGTTTGAGGGACGCGAAAAAATCCCATAGCGTGTCTAGCAACGTACGTTTTTGCGCATTCAACAGCGTAACTCCTGTCGCAAACAGAACAAAGCGATCCGCAGGCGCAGGGGATAATTCCCGGGAGCGCCACGGAAAATCACGGGGCAATCGGCGGCCGGACGGCTTAATTCAACAGAACGACAGTACGCAAATGACGTTGGGCAAGAAGGGGGCCCGGTTCATCCGGAGCTGAGGAGAAGGGACTTGCAGCGAAAGCCAGTGCGGCTCTAACAGGATTGACCGTCGGCTGAAAGGAGAGTGATATAACGGGGACCCGCAGAGGGCGGACCCGCGACTTGAGGGTGGGGAACTGGAGTTCGATATCGAGACATGAGGCGCAGCATTCGGCCTCATGCAGGCCGCCGGCAGACACTGGAGTCGTTACGGCGCCTGTTTGCGGCACGCAGCAGGGCGCAGAAGCCGCCCCCAGACCGCAGCCTTCCTCCAGGGAAGGACACCAGAAGGCGCCGAAAGCCGAACCGAAGCCGCTCAACAGGTACAGCAGCAAGGTCAGCCAGACTATATGCTTAACGGCCAGTCGCAAAAAACTCCCCCTCTGACAACCAGCGGATATCCTAAGTCGAATCGCGAAAAAAAGGCAACGGCAATCGGAACAGATCGCAACTGCATATCTGCGCTACGTCGGCAACACGTACCAGAGCACCGAGAAAAAATGACAGGCGCTGCCGGCCAGCACGAAGACATGCCAGATGGCGTGATTGTAGGGAATCCGGTCCCAGGCGTAAAAGACGATCCCGCCGGTGTAGGCCACCCCGCCGGCGATCAGCCAGCCCATCCCGGCCGGAGTGAGCGCCACCAGCAGCGGCTTGATGGCGATCACGGCAATCCAGCCCATGGCGATATAAAAGACCGGCCCCAAAATCCGTAGCCGGTGGGTCATGAAAACCTTGAAAATCACGCCGGCTGCCGCCAATCCCCAGACCGTGCCGAACAGCGACCAGCCCCAGGTGCCGCGCAGGCTGACCAGGGTAAAGGGTGTGTAGGTTCCGGCAATGACCAGGTAGATGCCGGCATGGTCGAGAATACGGAACAGGTAACGCAGATGAGGCGGGCGAACCGAATGATAGATCGTTGAGATCACGTAGAAGGCGGTCAATACCGTACTGTAAATCGCGCAGCTGACGATTTTCCAGGGATCCCCCGTAGAACTCGCGGCAATCAGCAGGATCACCATGCCCACCAGGCTGATCAGAGCGCCCAATCCGTGGGTCAGTCGGTTGGCCAACTCTTCGGCCTCGGTATAGTAGACCAGCCGGTCATGAACCGATTCGGCCATTCCTCGCCCTCTCCCGTGCCGGCTTGCCTAGACCCGCACCACTTCGACCTGGTAGCCGTCGGGATCGGCAATGAAGTAGAACTTCGGCTTGCCGCCGGCCAGCCCCTTGAGCGGCTTGGGGTCGAAACCCTGCTGCTGGTGCTTCTGGTGCGAGCCTTCCAGGTCGGCAACGCCGAGCGCCAGGTGCGAGTAGCCGTTGCCGAGCTGGTACGGTTCTTTCTGATCGTAGTTGTAGGTCAGCTCCAGCTCGAAATCGCCGCCGGGGGCCTTGAGATAGCTCAGGGTGAACTTGTAGTCGGGGAAATCGAGCCGCCGGGAGATCTCGAACCCGAAGGCCTGCATGTAGAACTGTTCCGATTTCTCCAGGTTCATGACCCGGATGCAGCTGTGAATCATCTGGTAGTTCATGGCGTTCTCCTTGCGACCATAAAGGGCATGGCCATTTTTGTTTTTTTGAATCATGCCACAGGAGTGGGCCGGTGAAAAGGGCTCCTGACGCCGGCCGGCAGATTCCGCTGTCTTTTTTCTTATTCTTCGCTAGAATCCAGACAGTGCAATCCTTCTTTTTTCGCCGCTTCGGTCGAGGGTCTTCATGTTTATCATCCGCCGCTTCTTTGACGAGGTCGCCCCGCACAACCAGGAGGCGATGTTCCAGGTAAAAACCATTCTGCGGGAGCAGTTTCCCGACCTCAAGCAGGAGGATATCGACAAGATTCCCGACCTGCTGAAAAACCCGCTGAAACATCGCTTCCGCTCCATCCTTTACGTCTCCGAAGACAACCGCGACAAGGTGACCGGCTTCGCCCTGCTCTCCCACGACCCGGAACTGCACTTCGCCTACCTCGACTACATTTCGGCAGCCAAGTCGGCCACCGGCGGCGGCATCGGCGGGGCGCTCTACGAGAGGCTGAGAGAGGAGGCCCTGTCGCTCGGCTGCCACGGCATCTTTTTCGAATGCCTGCCCGACGACCCGGCCCTGTGCAAAGACCCGGCGATTTTGGCGCAGAACCAGGCCCGGCTGAAATTCTACGAAAAATACGGCGCCCGTCCGATCATCGGCACGGCCTACGAAACACCGGTCAAGCCTGACGACGACAATCCGCCCTACCTGGTGCTCGACGATCTCGGCCAGAACAAACCCCTGCCGGCCGAGACCGCGCGCAGGATCGTCCGCGCCATCCTCGAGCGGCGCTACGGCCACCTCTGCCCGAAAGAATACATCAGCATGGTGGTTGAGTCTTTCCGTGCCGACCCGGTGCAGCTGCGCCCGCCGCGCTATATCCGCAAGGCACCTAAGGCAACCAACTTCAGCGTCAGCGGCAAACTGCGCCGCATCCCGCTGGTGGTCAACGACCGCCATTCCATTCACCACGTGCGCGAACGCGGCTACGTCGAGGCGCCGGTGCGCATCGA
>NZ_JBFHGD010000132.1:0-9310 GCF_041583255.1 Trichloromonas sp.
GACACGACTGGTGACACGACTGGTGACACGACTGGTGACACGACTGGTGACACGACTGGTGACACGACTGGTGACACGACTGGTGACACGACTGGTGACACGACTGGTGACACGACTGGTGAATATATTCCACTGCAACTGGCACAATCCGGCGTTCCTGACATATTCACGGAACCGAACTCTAGCAAATATTCCAGGCAGCTGTCCCTCTCGACAACGTCCATTCCTGAACCGACCTCTCTGCTGTTGCTTGGCTCCGGCATCGCTGGACTGCTGTTATACCGTCGCAAAAAAAACAATCGAGATTAATTCCTCTTATTGACCTGGAACTCATTGCCCCCCATAATCTAATGACTGATTATGGGGGATTTTGTTTCCAGGAGGGGAAATGGACAAAAAGAGTGTTCTCAGGATTCTGCCCTTTGCCCTGTTCATGGGATTCATCGGCATCGAGGAAGGGGTACGGTTTCTGCGCGATCACGGGCTGCTTAGCCTCACCGACCGCGACCTCCTTTTCCTCTATCCAATCAAGGCCGGACTGGTCGGCCTGGTACTGATTCTGCTGGCCAAGAGTTATGACGAGATCCGCCTGCGCGATTTCGCCCGAGTCGGCCACACGGCAATCAGCATCATATCGGGACTGGGGATTTTCCTTCTGTGGATCAACATGGACTGGGGATTTGCCACCCTCGGCGATCCGCAGGGGTTCAACCCGGACGCGATCGCCGATGACGGCATGCGGACCTTTATGGTGGCGACACGACTGGCCGGAGCGGTGCTGGTAGTACCGGTCATGGAGGAGTTGTTCTGGCGCTCGTTCCTGTTGCGTTACGTGATCGACAGCGATTTTTCAAAAATCGACATCGGCCGTTTCACCTGGCCCTCGTTTCTGATCATCACCGTTTTGTTCGGGCTCGAGCACAACTACTACCTGGCCGGCATGATGGCCGGCGCCGCCTTCAACGCCTTGCTCTACCACACCCGCAGCATCGCCCAGTGCATCCTCAGCCATGCCGTCGCCAACCTGGCGCTGGGGATCTACGTGCTGCAGAGCGGACAGTGGCGTTTCTGGTGAGGACAGGCCGCGGCCGCCCCCTGCCATTCATTTATCGCCATTCTTCCCCTGGCCGAATTTGCGCAGGGATTCTGCCATCTGCCGCAGGCGCCTGTCGACCAGGCCGTTGACCGTCCCTTCGGGCCAGATGCCGTCTTCCTGCCGCTCTCCTGCCGGCACTCCGGTGAGAATTTCGATCCCCTCGTCAATCGTCGACACCGCCCAGACGCGAAACTGGCCGCTGGCCACCGCATCGATCACCTCTTTATTCAGCATGAGGTTTTTCACGTTCTGCACCGGGATCATCACCCCCTGCTCGCCGTTCAGCCCTTTCGCCTTGCACACGGTGTAGAACCCTTCGATCTTCTCGTTGACCCCGCCGATGGGCTGGATCTGCCCCCGCTGGTTGACCGACCCGGTCACCGCGATCCCCTGGCGGACCGGAAGGCCGGACAGCGACGACAGCAGTCCGTAAAGTTCGGTGGATGAGGCGCTGTCGCCTTCGACGCCGGCGTATGACTGCTCGAAACAGATCGACGCGGCCAGCGCCAGCGGCTTGTCCTGGGCGAAGCGATCACCGAAGAAGCCGGTGAGAATCAGCACCCCCTTGTCGTGGATCGGGCCCGACAGCTTGACCTCGCGCTCGATGTTGACCATCCCCCCCTTGCCGAGGTAGGTACGCACGGTCACCCGCGATGGTTTGCCAAATGAATAATCGCCGAGCATGTAGACCGACAGTCCGTTGACCTGGCCGACCACGGTGCCGTCGGTGTCGACCAGGATCGAGCCCTCCTCGATAAATTCCTGGATCCGCTCCTCGACCTTGTTGGAACGGTAGATCCTGGCCTCGATGGCCAGGTCGACGTGGGCGGCGCCGACCAGTGACTGATCCTGGCGGGCAGCGTAGAACGAGGCTTCGCGGATCAGGTCGGCAATATCGAGAAAGCGCGACGAGAGACGCCCCTTGTCTTCAATCATCCGGGCTGAATACTCGACCAGGCGGGCCACCCCGGTCGGATCGAAATGCCGGACATTCTCCTCGCTGCATTTGGCGGCGACGAACAGGGCGTACTGCTGGACATTTTCCCAGGTATTTTTCATCATCCGATCAAAGTCGGCCTTGACCTTGAAATATTTCCGAAAATCCTGATCAAGGTGATAGAGCAGGTAGTAGAGCTGAGGGGTGCCGATCAGGATGATCTTGCAGTCGAGCGGGACCGGCTGGGGCTTCAGGGAAACGGTGGCGATCAGGCGGAACTGTTCGGCCATGTCCTCAATTTTCACCTCCCCCTTGCGGATGCTGCGCTTGAGCGCCTCGTAGGTGAAGACGTTGATGAGAACTTCACGACAGTCGAGAATCAGGTAGCCGCCATTGGCCCGGTGCAGCGCCCCGGGCTTGATCATGGTGAAATTTGTGATGGCGTTGCCCATCTGGATGACATGTTCGATGCGGCCAAAGAGGTTGAAATAGGTGGGATTGGCTTCGTACACCACCGGGGCGCCGGTCAGCTCGCCGTTGTCGACAAACAGGTTGACCCGGTAGCGGTCGAAGGACGGCTCCTGGGTCAGCCCCTTGAGCCCGGGGATGGGCAGGCTCGGCCCTTCTGAAGGCCGGAATTCGTCGATCCGCTCAAGAATATTTTTCTTGCAGCCGGCAAAATGCTCCAGCACCTGGTCGTAGTCCCGGTATTTCTCCTCCAGCGCCTCGAACAGGTGGCCGATAGCCAAGAGGAGCACCTCTTTTTCCATCTTGACCGTCGCCGTCCGCATCTCCTTTTCCTGGTCACGGACCTGCCGCATCACCTCGGCCAGCTGCTCCTGCAGCTCTGCCCCGCTCTGGTCGAGACTTGCCCGCTCCTCGTCCGAAAGGTCTTCAAATTCCTGCTGAGACAGGGGCTGACCGTCCTTGGTCGGAACCAGCACCAGGCCGCTTACCGACCTCTGCAGCACGAACCGTTTACGGTTTGCCTCGGCTTCCAGCTCTTCGAATAGACTGCGGTGCTTTTCCTGGTAGTCGCTGGCAATCTGGTTTTTCTGCTGCTCATACTCCTTGCTTTCGAAAACCCTGGGGATCTCCTCGGCCAGACGGCCGACCAGCGCCTCCATGTCCTTCTGCAGTTGCCGCGCCATGCCGGCAGGCATCCGCAAACAGACGGCCCGGCCGGTTTCCTTGAAATCGTTGAGATAGCACCAGTCGTCAGGCACCGGTTCACTTGCCGCCCGCCGGCCGATCAGTTTCTTGATGGTCGAAGAGCGCCCGGTTCCCGGCTCGCCAAGGACGAACACGTTGAATCCGCCGTCCCTGATCCCCAGGCCGAACTCGATGGCGGTCAGCGCCCGGTCCTGACCGATAGTCCCTTCCAGCGGCGGCAGTTCCGCGGTGGAAGTGAATTCGAACTGGGCCGGGTCGCATTGCCAGGCCAACGCATCAGGTGACAACAGCAGATGTTCCAAGGCTCACCCCTTCTCTCGAGACATTGAATTTCAGGATTCGAGCGTGACCGGCGCTTCGAGGTAGCTCTTGACGGTGGCCAGAAAGTCGGCAGCGTCGGCCCCGTCGAGAATCCGGTGATCGGCCGAGAGGGTCAGGCGCAGCATCGGTGCGACCCCCGGCTCGCCGTTGTCATTGACCACCACTTCGCCGCGGATCGTCCCCACGGCCAGAACCGCCGCCTGGGGGGGAGTGATAATGGCGCTGAACGATTCGACCCCGAGCATCCCCATGTTGGAGACGGTAAAGGTTCCGCCGGCCATCTCGGCCTGGGTCAAATGCCCCTGGTGGGCTTTTGTCGCCAGTTCGGCGGCTTTGCGGCTGATTCCGCCCAGGGTCAGCCCCCCGCAGTCGGCAAGGACCGGATAATAGAGACCGCGGTCGGTGGCAACCGCCATCGCCAGGTTGATTACCGGCTGTTCGACCGCCTCGCCGTCGATCCAGAGGCTGTTGACCCAAGGATGCTCCTTGAGCGAACAGACGCAGGCGGCTAGAACAAAGTCGTTGACCGTGACGCCGATACTCTTGCGCAGGCCGATCACGTCGGTCATGTCGATAGCGACGGTGACGAAAAAGTGAGGGATAGTCTGCCAGCTCTCGACCATCTTGCGAGCAATAATTCGCCGGACCTTGACCGACTTTCCCGGCTTGGCTGTGACAGCCTCCGCAGGCGCAGGAGCCCGGTCGATCACGGCCAGCAGCGTGCCGACCGGAACGGTTTCCCCTTCGGCGACCTTGAGGACGACCACCTCGCCGGCCTCGGACGCCTCGATCCTGATGGTTTCACTGCCGGTGTTGATTTCGGCAACCAGATCCCCAGGCGCTACCCGGTTTCCTTCCTGGATGTGCCATTTAACGAGCGTCCCCTCCTGCATGTGATCGTCAAATCGGGCCATGGCAATACGCGTCAGCATGGGTCTCTCCTCTGAAAAGGCAATCCATAATTAAGCAAATCTTAACAATTCGGCAATGAATTGGCAAGGCGAAGTCACTGGCGCGGCAGACTAAATTGCTCCGCCCACTTGCTCTTGCGCAGCAACTCGATATCATTAAAGAAACAGATACCAGCATAGGGAGTCTCCATGAATCATTACCTCTCCTTTACAATCGACAATGGTTTGGCCCTGATCAGGCTCGATGCCTCGGACGAAAAGGTCAACGTACTGTCGGCCCCCTTTCTGCTTGAACTTGAGGAAACGGCCAATAAACTTGGGTCCCGCAGTGATGTCACCGCCGCGGTGGTCTTTAGTGCCAAGACACCCGGCTTCATCGCCGGCGCCGACATTTCGGCCATCGCCAATGTCGATGACGCCGAAAAGGGAAGGAGCCTGGCCAGACAGGGGCAGCAGATATTCAACCTCTGGGCCGCGTTGCCGTTTCCGGTGGTCGCCGCGGTTCACGGCCACTGCCTCGGTGGCGGAACCGAGTTCGCTCTGGCCTGCAGCGCCCGCGTCGTTGCAGAAAATGCCAGTTTCGCTTTACCGGAGGTGCGATTGGGCATCCTTCCCGGGTTCGGCGGCACCCAGCGTCTGCCGCGCCTGATTGCGCTGGAAGCGGCCCTCGACATGATTCTGACCGGCCGCACCGTCAAGGCCGACCACGCCCGCAGGATCGGCCTGGCTGACCGGGTGGTGCCCCCCGTCGAACTCGTCGATCAGGCGCAGGACCTGGCCCTTAAACTCGCTGCCGACCCCGGACTGCTGCAGCCCGAGCGGAGCAAAGCCCGGGGTGGACTGAGGCGCCTGCTGCTGGAGAAAAACCCTGTTGGGCGCCTGCTGCTGTTTCACATGGCCGCCCGCAACGTCGCCCGGCAGACCAAGGGGCATTACCCGGCGCCGCCGGCAGCCTTGGCCCTTGTGCGCGAAACCGTCACGATGAACCTCGAGCAGGGACTCGAGCGGGAAGCGCTGACCCTGGGCCAGCTGATCGTCACCGATGTCTGCAAGAACCTGGTGCATATCTTCTTCCTTTCGCAGCGGGCCAAGAAAGGGTGCGGCCTGGCCGCCTCCCCGCTGCCGGTAAAACAGGCGGCCGTCCTCGGTGCCGGCGTCATGGGAGCCGGGATTGCCTGGTTGTTCGCCAGCAAATCGGTTCCGGTGCGGCTCAAGGACATCCGCCAGGAAGCCGTTGATTCTGGAATGGAACATATCCGCAAGTTGCTGGGGAAAAAAGCCGGCGACCGCCCGGGTGCGGATAAGCGGGTCGCTGAACAGATGGCCCTGGTCACCGGAACCATCGACACCGAGGGGATGGGCAATGCCGACCTGGTCATCGAAGCGGTGGTCGAAAAAATGCCTGTGAAACAGGCGGTACTGAAAGAGACCGAGGGGCTGCTGAAAGAAAATACAATATTCGCCACCAACACTTCGGCCCTTTCGGTAAGCGAACTGCAACAGGTCGCAGCACGTCCTGAAAACGTTGGCGGGATGCATTTTTTCAACCCCGTCGACCGTATGCCTCTGGTGGAAATTATCCGGGGTCGTCAGACTTCGGAAACAACCGCGGCGACCCTTTTCGACCTGGCACTGAAACTTGGCAAAACCCCGGTCCTGGTAGCCGACCGCCCCGGCTTTCTGGTCAACCGCCTGCTCATGGCGTACCTCAATGAAGCCTGCCTGATGGCCGAGGACGGGATCGACTGGCAGTCACTGGATCAATTGGCCACCGCTTTCGGCCTGCCAATGGGGCCGTTCCGCCTGATCGACGAAGTCGGCATCGACATTGCCGTCGAAGTCGGCGACACCATCAGTTCGGCCTTTTCATACCTGAAACCGTCGCCCCTGCTCGAGCGGCTGCACCAGGCGGGGCTGCTCGGCAAAAAAGGGGGAAGCGGCTTCTACCTCTACCATGGCAAGGAAACTTCGCCCAACCCTGCAATGGCCGGAGCGCTCGAACTCTCAGGCGGGAGGGCTGCGACCGAAAGCGACCTGCGCCGCCTGTTGCTGCTGATGGTCAACGAAGCCGGGCGCTGCCTTGATGAAAAGGTGGTGGGGGCCCCTGAAGATATAGATACCGGGATGGTCTTCGGCACCGGATTCCCTCCGTTCCGCGGCGGGTTGTGCCGCTGGGCCGACCAGCAGGGGCGCCAGCCCCTTGTCTCTGAGCTGCAAAGGCTGTCTCAAGACCAGGGCGAGCGGTTCTCCCCCTGCCCTAACCTTGAAAATAATCCCGGATTTTACCCATAAAACAGGGCCGGAAGTCTGATAGCTTCCGGCCCTGGGTATATTCATGTCGACCCGTCGATTAGTTAACCAAGAAAGTGCTGGTTGTTCCTTGCCCGGTTCGCCAGGATGGTAGGATCAAGAACCTCGCCACAGGAGCAGCATTTCCAGGCATCAAAAGACCGTACGAAATCGTAGTATTTTTCGGCGAACATCCTGCTTCGGCATTTAGGGCATTTCATCGCTCTCTCCTTTTACGTGATGGTATTACACCTGTTTCTTGTGCTAACGTTCATAAACAGTTACACAAGACATGCCAGATACGAAAAAAAAGAGCTTCCAATCCTTTACCATTTATCACAAAAGCAGATTTTTAACTATTTTTCATGACCTTAGCCTTGCTAAAAAAAACACCTCCAACGCTCAATCGACTTGCTGCCGATGCCAGTAACCCGTTGCAGATTTTCGATTGAGCCAAAATCGCCACTTTTTTGACGGTTTTCTTCTATTCTTTCGGCCAGACGGGCCCCGATTCCCGGCAATGCTTCCCAGTCTTCCAGTGTCATACGGTCCGGATGAAGCTTGACCCCAATCGCAATCCGCTGGCCTGCCGGCATCCACCTCCTTATTACTTCAATGATTTCAACTCCATCCCGGACTACAGAGAGGTTTTCTCCATCCATTACGGGTTCATTCAGGACGACGGAAGAGAGTCGCCCTGAACCCATCGGTGCAATCGTCAACGAAATGACGGTTTCCAGATCAATGCCGTCAGAAAATTGATGGATTGCCTGAAGCGGGAAACCCTCGCCAAGCAACACCCTGATTTTACGTTCCTTTCCAACAGGAACGGCCGGGAGATTTTTCTCTCGAAAAATCTCCCGGCCGTTCAAAACAGCAAGATAAACCAGCAGAAGCAATAACAGAAGCGTCGTCCCCCGCGGAGGACGCATGACTAACCTTCCTGATCTTTGATCAGTTTGTACAGCAATGCATCGATCAGGGCATGGTACGACGCGTCGATGATGTTGTCGCTGACCCCTACCGTTCCCCAGCGGGAATCCTTGTCCCCCGACTCAATCAGCACACGGGTGACCGATGCGGTCCCCTTGCCGGCGGGCAGAACGCGAACCTTGTAGTCGAGCAGGCGAATTTCCCGCAACCGGGGATAGAAGTTCTCCAGAGCCTTGCGCAGTGCGTTGTCAAGGGCGTTGACCGGCCCGCTCCCTTCGGCGGCGGTGTGCTCGATGCGGCCGCCGACCTTGACCTGGACGGTCGCCTCGGAAACCGGCTTTTCATCCTCGTGCCGCTTGGAGTCAATGACCCGAAAACCGATAACCGAGAAGAAGTTGCGCAGCGTGCCAAGGGCCCGGCGCATCAGCAACTCGAAAGAGGCCTCGGCCCCTTCGAACTGGAACCCCTTATTTTCGAGATCCTTGATATTCTCGAGAATTTCCAGGGTCACGGGATCCTTGCTGTCGAGGTTGATGTTGAACTCCTCGGCCTTGGCCAGGATGTTCGAACGGCCGGAGAGGTCGGAGACCAGCACCCGGGTGCAGTTGCCGACCAACTCGGGACGGATATGCTCGTAGGTTTCGGGATGCCGCTGGATGGCGGAAACGTGTACCCCGCCCTTGTGGGCGAAAGCCGAGTTGCCGACGTAGGCCATGTGCTTGTTGGGAACCAGGTTGGCCAGCTCGTATATGGTTCGGGAAACCTGGCGCAAGCGCTTGAGCTGTTTCTCATCAACGCAGGCCCTGCCCATCTTCAGCTGCAGCGAAGGAATAATGGAGCAGAGGTTGGCGTTGCCGCAGCGCTCGCCGAAGCCGTTGATGGTTCCCTGCACGTGGACAATGCCGTGAGCGACCGCGGTCAGCGAGTTGGCCACCGCGCATTCGCTATCGTTATGGGTGTGAATGCCCAGGGGCGTCGAAACGGCCAGCTTGACCTGTTCGATGATCGCCTGCAGTTCGTGCGGCAGCGTGCCGCCGTTGGTGTCACACAGGACAATGCAGTCGACATCGGCCTGCTGGGCTGCCTTCAGGGTTTTCAGGGCATATTCGGGGTTGGCCTTGTAGCCGTCAAAGAAATGTTCGGCATCATAAATGACTTCGCCGACGTTCTGCTTGAGGTAGGCCAGGGAGTCGTAGATCAGCTCGAGATTCTCCTCGAGGCTGATGCGCAGGGCCTCGTGGACATGAAAGTCCCAGGTCTTGCCGAAAATAGTCACCGCATCCGGCTCGGCCTGAATCAGGGTGCGGATGTTATTGTCCTTGTCCGGGGTTGTCTTGGCCCGGCGGGTCGAACCGAAAGCGGCAATCTTGGCCTGCTTGAGAGTTACCTTCTTGATGTCTTTGAAAAAGGCGATGTCTTTGGGATTGGAACCGGGCCAGCCGCCTTCGATGTAATGAATCCCCAAATCGTCCAACAGCTGGGCGATGCGGATCTTGTCGGCCACCAGAAAAGAGACATCCTCGGCCTGGGTACCATCCCTCAACGTCGTATCATAAAGCTTGATCTGATTCATTACGGCTTCCCCGTTTCCCTCAGTCCGACCAAGCAGGCAGGGGCGACGCATGCGGCGCCCCTGCCTGCTGCGGCCAC
>NZ_JBFHGD010000133.1:0-9165 GCF_041583255.1 Trichloromonas sp.
GTGGCCGTGCTGCGCGCGCCGACCGGTTGGCAGATTCAGCAGGCCCGGCGAATCCTGGTGCCGGTCAGCGTGCGCTCACATCCCAATTCTCTGCGCGCCCGGCTCCTTACCCATCTCAGTCGCCACGACAGAGAGTGCACCATCACCTACCTCATGGTCGTGCCGTCCAATCTCTCCGGGCCATCGGTGGAGCGCATCCGGCGCATCAACACCAGTAACATGGTTGACGAGATTTCCGGCGCTGAACTGCAGGTGGTCGTCAGTGACGACCCGCTCCAGGCCATCATCCAGGCTGCTGCCGAAACCGACCTGGTGGTGCTCGGCCTGGAGCAGGGCAAGCACAAACGGCGCCTCGTCAGCGCCATCCCCCGCGGGGTACTGCTGGGCACCGGCAAGGCGGTTCTGCTGGTCGGGCAAGTGTAGAAAACAGCGGGCCTTCGCCCCCAACGACCCCCGGATTGCCAGAATCGGACCCTTCCGGCCTCTTTTTTTTCTGGCAACTGTATTCATTATGGGTAAATGGGCGGATTGGCGAGTTTTTTGCTTGTCAATTGTCTTGTCCGTGGTCCTGTCGCAAAGCTTGATGTCTATCCGCCTTGAACTCCAGCATTTTTATTTTGTTTGCATGGCTCCTGGTGCGGGCTGCTGGTGGTATGACGATAGGGTGCGGTCAGGTCGCGATGTCTTTGATGGAATGTTGCTTGACCCGGGGGATTCATGTCGCAATTTATCGAGGTGTTGTTCGATTTTCTTACCCAGTTTACCGGCGGGCGGGGCGGAATCGACCACAACGTGGTGCAATTCGGCCTGGCCGCCATTTTCTGGGCGGCGCTGCTGGCTTTTGCCTGGGAGCGTCGGCGCGAGGATAATCCGCCCCGTGAGCGGCTGCTTATCTGTGGGTTCAGTCTCGGTCTCAGCCGCGAGCTGCTGATGCTCGGCCTGGCCTTTGTGCAGGCGCTGGGGTGGGTCGACCACGATCGGCTCCATGTGATCTTTCCCCCCCTGGAGCATGCCCTGTCCAACGCCGCCATTTTTTACGTGGCCGGCGCCTTTCTCCTGTTTTTTCTGGAATCCGAAACCCTGTCCCGACGCTTCCTGCGGTGGAGCCTGGCCAGTCTCCTGCTCTGCTACCTGGCCACCTTCTGGTGGTGGGGAGCATACATCCTGGCCCATCCTGAATCCAAATTCGGCCAGACCTGGTGCGACTGGCTGTTTCGCATCAATGCCTCTTTCTGGATTGCGACAGCCTTCACGCTGGTGCTGCGTGGCCGCCGGGGCGCAGTGCAGACCGTGGTTTCGCTGGCGCTGGTGCTGTTCTTCCTGGTCGAGTTTCTGAAGATCATCGACATGGCCATGGGGGAGGTTCACGAGGCAACCTTTACCCCGATTCGGCATGGGTTTTACCTGCTGGCGATATTTCTGCTCGGTTACATCTACTTGCGGGAGCAGTCTGCCGACCGTAAGAAGGCCCGGGCGGCGATGCAGGAACTGGCCTATTACGACAGCCTTACCGGCTTGGCCAATCGCAGCCAGTTTTTAAGCCGACTCGATCAGCTCCTTTCTGAAAAAAAACGGTCGCAGACGCAGACGGCATTGTTGTTTCTCGACCTCGACCGGTTCAAGGCCACCAATGACACCCGCGGTCACGCCTATGGCGACCTGCTGCTGGTGGAGGCCGCCAGGCGCATTCGGGGGGCGATCCGCAAGGAGGACATCGCGGCCCGGTTGGGCGGGGATGAATTCGTTGTGCTGCTCGGTTCCGTCAGCAGCGGCAACGAACCCCTGGTCGTGGCGGAAAAACTGCTGCAGCTTCTGCGGCGTCCCTATACGCTGGAAGGGCATGAAACCCTGTCCTCGGCGAGTATCGGGGTCGCCTTCTTTCCCGAAGATGGTGACGACGGCCAGGCGCTGCTCAAGCATGCGGATATGGCCATGTTCGCGGCGAAGGAGCAGGGGCGCAACCGGTATCAGCTCTTTTCGGCGGACATGCACCGCCAGATCATTGAAAAGCACCAGACTGCCGAGGAGTTGAGGCTTGGCATTAAACGGCAGGAGTTGGTTCTGCATTACCAGCCCCAGGTCGATTTGCGCAGCGGTGATCTGCTGGGGGTCGAGGCCCTGGTGCGCTGGCAGCACCCGGCAAAGGGCCTGGTCTATCCCGGGCAGTTCATCGAGGCCGCCGAGGAAACCGGCCTGATCCGGCCGATGGGGGAGTGGGTGCTGCGCACCGCCTGCGCCCAGGCCAGGGCCTGGCAGCAGCAGGGGGTGGAATGCCGGAAGATGGCGGTCAATATCTCGGCCATCCAGTTTGCCCAGCCGGATTTTCTGGCCATGATCGACCAGGTTCTGGCGGAAACCGGGCTGTCTCCCGAATACCTGGAGCTGGAACTCACGGAAAGCGTGCTGATGGTCGATGGGGAGGAGGCCCTGCGAACGCTCGACGGGCTCAAGCAACGGGGGGTTGACGTGGCGATCGACGATTTCGGCACCGGCTACTCGTCGCTGAGTTACCTCAACACCTTCCCCGTGGATCGAATCAAGATCGACAGGTCTTTTGTTGCCGAAATCACGGCCGGCGGCGACGACCATGTCATTATCCGGACTATCCTGGCCATGGCCAGCAGCCTGAACCTCAAGGTGGTGGCCGAAGGCGTGGAAACCCGCGAACAATACGAGATTCTCGGCCGGCTGAACTGTAACGCGGTGCAGGGTTATTATGTGGGGCGTCCCATCCCCTCGGCCGAGTTGATGGACTGGCTGGTTGCCTGGCCGGCTTCCGTGGCGGCGTCTGCCAGGGGATGACAGCTTTTTTCTGCGAAAAAAGAAATTTCGTTCCGAAACGATTAAAATTGGTGCGCTGGGCAATCTTCTTCGCTGTTATTCTCTTTCGATCCCTGTTATAATCCTTTGATTTTTACCGCCCTCATGCATTGGTCGCACGCTTGGGGGGCGAATCCTTCTGTCCATGCAATGGCTTGAAATGATGGGAATCGGAAAACCATTTGAAAAAATAGGCGACAGCTGCCTGTCCTTCCTGGAGCAGGGCGGCCGGATGGGGATTTTTCTCTTTTCCTGCCTGCTCAACCTGATCAAGCCCCCGTATCCGATCTTTCCGGTCATCCGCCAGGCCCATTTTATCGGCGTCCGCTCGGTCTTCGTCATCATTTTTACCGGGGCTTTCACCGGGATGGTGCTGGGGCTGCAGGGGTATTACACCCTGACCAAGTTCGGTTCCGAAGGGCTGCTCGGCTCGGCGGTGGCGCTCAGCCTGATCCGCGAGCTGGGGCCGGTGCTGACCGCGCTGATGGTGGTCGGCCGGGCCGGTTCGGCGATCTGCGCCGAGATCGGCATCATGCGCAACTCGGAGCAGATCGACGCGCTCGAGTGCATGGCCATCGATCCCTATAAATACCTGCTGGCACCGAAATTTCTGGCCGGCATCATCACCGTGCCGCTGTTAACCTGCATTTTTGACGTGATCGGCATTCTTGGCGGTTACCTGGTCGGGGTGGTCATGCTCGATGTCAACGGCGGTACCTTCTTTCAGGGGATGTACGCCAGCGTCGAATGGCAGGATGTTGAGATGGGGCTCGTCAAGTCCCTGGTTTTCGGCCTGCTGATCATCTGGATATCGACGGCCAAAGGCTATTTTCTGCACCTTGAAAAAACGGGGGGGTTCGGCGCCGAAGGGGTCAGCCGTACCACCACCGATGCGGTGGTGCTCTCCTCGGTTTCGATTCTGGTCTGGGATTACCTGATCAGCGCCATCATGCTTTAGGGGGCGGCTGTGCCAAGCGATACAACGATTCAGGCGGCCATCGAACTGACCGGCGTCGAAAAGACTTTCGGTCAGCAGAAGGTCTTGCGCAACATCAACCTGTCGATCGCCGCGGGCAAGACGACCGTGATCGTCGGCGGCAGCGGCCAGGGCAAAAGCGTCGTCCTCAAGCACATGCTGGGGCTGGTGCGCCCCGATGCGGGTTCGGTAAAGATCTTCGGCCGCGAGCTGTCGAAAATCCGCAAGAAAGAGCTGAACCAGATCCGCATGGAGTTCGGCGTGTTGTTTCAGAATTCCGCGCTGTTCGACTCGATGACGGTCTTCGACAACGTCGCCCTGCCGCTGCGCGAGCGGACCAAGCTGTCAGAATCGCAGATTCGCGCCAAGGTTCGGGAAAAGCTCGACATGATGGATCTGGTCGAGTCTGACGGCAAGTTTCCGGCGCAACTCTCCGGCGGCATGAAAAAGCGGGTCGGGCTGGCCCGGGCGCTGGTGCTGAATCCCAAGGTAGTCTTCTTCGACGAACCGACCACCGGTCTCGACGTCAGCCGCAGCAACGAAATTTACCGGCTGTTCCACAAAACCCAGAGCCAGCTCAATTACACGGCGGTGATCGTCAGCCACGACGTCCCCAAGATTTTCAAGCTGGCCGATTACGTGGCCCTGCTGGCCGAAGGTGAAATCCAGGGGGTCATGTCGCCCGAGGCGTTTCAGCTCTCCGAACATCCCCTGATCCGGCGCTACGTCGTAGAGACCATGGGCCCCATTTATTCGAGTGCAAAAGAGGAGACTGCTCTTTATGAACCGGCTTAATATCGAAGTCGCCGTCGGGGTTTTCCTGGTGGCGGGATTTCTCTGCTTTGCCTGGCTGTCGGTCAAGCTCGGCCACGTCGATCTGTTCGGCGGCAACGAGTACACCGTCAAGGCGAATTTCAGTTCGGTCTCCGGGCTCAAGGAGGGCGCCTCGGTGGAAATCGCCGGGGTCAAGGTCGGCAAGGTTTCCCGCATCCGCCTTGGCGGGGAGACCTACGAGGCCGAAGTCGAGCTGACCCTGGACAAGGACGTCCGGTTGCAGGACGACTGCATCGCCTCGATCCGCACCGCCGGGATCATCGGTGACCGCTACGTCAGCATTTCGCCGGGAGGCAGTGACATGCTCATCGAGCCGGGCGGAGTTGTTTTTGAAACCGAGTCGGCCATCAATCTCGAAGAACTGATCAGTAAATACGTGTTCGAGAAGAATTAGGAGGCGGAGTGAAAAGAGTATTCCTGTTGCTTACGCTGCTTTTTTTGTTGTCCACCGGGGGTCTTTTCGCTGCTGACGAAGAATTCGTTCTCGAGGACGATCCCTTTGCTGAATCGGAAATGATATCAATTTTCGATCCTCTTGAGCCGGTCAACCGTGGAGTTTTCTGGTTTAATGACAAGCTGTATGTCTATCTGCTCAAGCCGGTTGCCAGAGGCTTGCGGATTGTTCCCGAGCCCGCCAGGGTGTCGGTGTCGAATTTCTTTTCCAACCTCGGCACTCCGGTGCGCGTGGTCAACAACCTCCTGCAGCTCAAGTTGACCAACACCGGCAGCGAGCTGGCCCGTCTGCTGGTCAACAGCACCTTCGGGTTGGCGGGGTTATTCGATCCGGCGACTGCCTGGGGGCTGGAGAAAAAAAACGAGGATCTCGGCCAGACTTTCGGCCATTACGGTGTCGGGTCCGGCTTTTACCTGGTGCTGCCGGTGCTTGGTCCAACCAGCCTGCGTGACGGCGTCGGCCGGGTCGGAGATTATTTTGTTGATCCACTGCCCCATGCGCTCAAGCAGGAAGAACTCATCGGGCTGAGGGTGTTGGACAGCGAAAATAGGCTGTCCCTCGACAAGGACACCTACGAAGGCATCATTAAGCACGAAATCGATCCCTACCTGTTTGTCCGCAATGCCTATGCCCAGTATCGTGCCGCGGAAGTAAAAGAATAATTTCGGAGGTATGTGTATGCAGTTAGCAAAACGTTTCCTGGGACTGTTCATCGGTCTTCTCCTGCTGGCCGCAACGCCGGCGGTTGCCGCCCAGGGTCCGCTGGATCAGGCCCGTGCCACGGTCGACGCGGTCATGGCCATTTTGAAAGACTCCAGTCTCGACAAGCAGGTGCGCCGCGAACGACTTTCGGCCACCATCCTTGCCCGTTTCCAGTTCGCCGAAATGTCCCAGCGGATTCTGGCTCTCAACTGGAAAAGTGCCAGTGCCCAGCAGCGCGAACAGTTCGTGGCCCTTTTTTCCAAGTTGCTCGAACGCAACTACATCGGCCACATCGAGGATTACACCGACGAGAAGATTGATTTCGTCAAGGAGCGGGTGCAGGGCAACCGGGCCGCCGTCGATACCCTTGTCGTGACCAAAAGCAAAGAAATCCCAATCTCGTACCGGATGGTGCAGGAAGGCACCGAGTGGATGGTTTATGACGTGGTCATCGAATCGGTGAGCTTCGTCAACAACTACCGGAGCAGTTACGGGGATATCCTCAAAAAGGATGGTTTCGACGGGCTCCTGGCGCGGATGTCGGAAAAGCTGACCGAACTTGAGCAGCAGAATGGAATCGTCACCGAGCCATGAACCAGACTCCTGCCGATGTGTGCGCCCGCATGAAAAATGACCTGCGTTTTTTTCGCTTCATCACCGAGGCGGACAACGCGGTGCTCGCACCCTATTTCGAATGCCGCCAGGCGGCGGCCGGCGACATCCTCTGGAAAGAGGGGGATATGGCCGCGTTTGCCGCGTTTGTCATGACGGGGCGGGTCGAGGAAAAGAAAAACACCGAGTTCGAGGGACGCCAGGTCGTGGTTGGGGTCTACAGCCAGGGGGCGGTGATCGGTGAATTCAGCCTGATCGACGGCCTGCCGCGGGCGGTAACCGCCGCCTGCCTGGACGATGCTCAGCTGCTGCTGCTGCCGAAAGAAAATCTCGACAAGCTGCTTATCGATCACCCCGAGCTCGGCATCAAGCTGCTCAAGGGGGTCCTGCTGACCCTTTCGATCCGGCTGCGTAAATCCTTCGAGCGGCTGGCATCCATTTTCTGAACAGCATTGCGGCGGAGCCGAAAAGGAGCCTCTTTACCATGAGCGTACCGCCAGGGATTTTCCTGAAAACGATCCTGCTGTTGTCGGTCGTCACGGTAACGGCCTGCTCTTTCCCCGGCCCGGCGCCTTTGGCCTTTTCGCCCGCCGGTGGTGCGGCCCGTGTTTACGAGTGTCGGGCCGGCTACGAGATCCTGGCGCGGATCGATGGCGAGTTCGCCCACCTGATTCTCCCTGACCGTACGGTCAGCCTGGTTTATCAGCCGGCGGCGGACGGCGCCAGGTACAGTCGCGGCGACGTGACCTTCTGGGCCTGGGACGACGAGGCGATGCTCGAAATCGGCCATGAAACACGGATGACCTGCACCCTCAACCCGAACCGGGATTCCCTCAGGTAATCCCGGTTGCCGGTGCCGCTTTATTTCAGCTCGAAGGCGATTTTCAGCACGACCTGGTATTCGCTGATCAGCCCGTCTTTGCCGACGTGTCCGCGGATTTCCTGCACTTCGAACCAGGAGAGCTTTTCCAGCGACTCCTGGGCCTTTAAAACCGCTTTCTGGATAGCGGCTTCGAGCCCCTTGTCGGAAACCCCGATCACTTCGATTTTCTTGTAGGTTCTCCCCTGTCCGTAGGTCATCGCGTCCTCCCTTGTTGGTCTGCACCCCTCTGCTTGAAGATTAACACCCAAGCGGGGAGAGTAAAGATGGTTGCCCCCTTTCTTGATATCGCAGATGGCGGTTGAAAAGAGATTTGGCCGGCATTTTTGCGCATTATGCATTTTTTTATTCAAATCAAGCTCAAAACCATCTAATAATTAACGAATCTATCTTTATCAACTGACGAGCCGCCGAGTTACACTCACCCGTTTCCTGTGAGGACCCATGCGTATTGCACTGATTGGAATTGGCAAGATTGCGAACTACCAGATGCAGGCCATCAACCACACCAAGGGCATCAAGCTGGTCGATGCACACGATCTTGATCCGACCCGGGCCGATGAACTGCCCGGCAGCGTCCAGTTTCACGACAACCTGGACACGCTCCTGAAAAAGTCTACCGCCGACGCCTTCCTGGTTTCGACTCCGACCCATAGCCATTACGAAGTGGCGATGAAGATAATCGAGGCCGACCGCATCGCCATTGTCGAAAAGCCGCTGTGCACCAGCCAGGAACAGATGGATACCCTGATGACCGAGGCCCGCACGCGCAAACTCCCGCTCTACACGGCGTTTCACCCGTCCTACGGGCGCGAGGTCGAATGGTGGATCGAACAGCGCGCAGAGAGGAATTTCGAGCTCGGAAGGCTCATCGGGTTTGAGTCCTGTTTTTCCGACCCCTACTACCTCAACGGCAAGCTGACCCTGGGGGCCGTCGGCAAGGCCGGTTCATGGTTCGACAGCGGCATCAGCAGCCTGAGCATTCTGGCGCGGTTGATCGATCCCGAGCAGATGCAGCTTGTCGACGGGCGCATGACCGTTATCCCCGATATCCAATGCGCCCAGGTGCAGGCACTCGGCTTGTTTCGCTTCAAGGCGGATGGGCGCACCGGTTACGGCATGGTCGACACCAACTGGACCCTCGGGCGAAATTACAAGACGACCCGCCTGTGGTACGAAAACGGCGTGATCGAACTCGACCACGCCAAGGAATTCGGCCGCCTGCGCCTGCAGGGGCAGGACGAACTGGTGTTCAACCTGGCCACCGACAAGCCGCGGCTGGTCAATCATTACTGCGGCGTGTTCGCCAACCTGACCGAACTGTTCAGCAAGGGAGAAGACAACACGAAACTGTCCGAAGTGTTGCACGGGCTGCTTTTTGCGGCGCTGCGTGCCTGAGATCGCGCGAACGGAACATGAAGGGATACGGGGGGGGCGGCCGCATGGCTGCCCCTCTTTTTAGTTGCGCAGCCGGGCCAGCGAACAGAAGATGCCGAACACGCACAGGACGCAGAAAATCAATAGCGCCGTGTGCATGCTGCGCAGGAAATCTGGCTGGGTTGCTGCGGTCACCGCCTGCCCGGCCATGACCATGGAAAAAATCACGGTGATGATGGTCATGCTCGTCATCATGCCAAGAGTCCGCATGGTCGAGTTGAGGCCGGAGGCGACGCCAAGGTAGCGCGGTTCTACGCTCCCCATGATGACGCTGGTGTTGGGGGAGGAAAAAAGGGCGAAGCCGAGGCCGAGAAAAACCAGCATGGCGATGACGGCGGCAAGCGAGGTGGCGGCATTCAGGGTGGCGGCGACGCCGAGGCCCAAAGCGCAAAGACCCATGCCGACGGTGGCGACCCGGCCCGCCGGGTAGCGGTCGGCGAGTTTCCCGCA
>NZ_JBFHGD010000134.1:0-8871 GCF_041583255.1 Trichloromonas sp.
CGCGCTCAAGAAATAAGCCAACGACTCGCCGCAGCTCGCGAAGCCTATGGCGAAACCCGGGGCAAGGTGGTCAACAGTCAAAAACTGATGAGCGAACTGCAGGCCAAGCTCGGTGAGTCTGCGCAACTCCCCACCACTGACCTGCGGGGAAATCATGACCGGCTGAAGCGGGAAGTTGAAATGCTACTGGCCCGGCGCAAGGAATTGGCGGCTCTCACCGACACCCTGCTGCAACTCAAACAAGCGGAAGCCGGAGCGCGCCAAATACTCGACCAAGCCGGCAATCAAACGGCCGACTCGGCAAGCGCACTAGCCACGACCAAGGCCCAGGTGCAAAGCGCCGAAAAAGAATTGCCGGAGGCTTATCGCGCGGCCGGATCCCTAGACAAAGCCATCGTCCTAGCTCGAAAGGAAGCCGGCGCCCTAGAACAACAGATCACTGCCGCCCGCGAAAACCATAAACATGCACACGGCCTTGTGGAAGCGTCCAGCGCCACCCTCGTCGCAGCGGAAAAGACCCGACACAGCGCGCAAACGGCGCTAGCCGAAGCGCTGGCCAATCAAAAGGCCGCCTTGGCGGCCAGTCCCCTGGCCGATGAACCCGCCTATCGCAACGCCCTGCTCGAAGAATCCCAAGCTACCGCACTCAGGCAAGCGATCAGCGACTACGACCAGCAGTGCCTACGCATTTCCGGAGCACTGGAACAACAACGCACGGCGGTTCAGGACCAGTCCCGTCCCGACCTTGAACGAGTCGCTACCGAACTGCACCAGGCCGAAGCGGCGAAAATTGAAGCCGACAGCCGCTGGCAGCAGCTCGACGGTCGCCGTCAGAACCTCGAAGCTACCCGAAAAAAATTGCAGAAAGCCGCCGCGCAGCAGGCCGAACTCGACCGCCGCTACGCGATCATCGGCACCCTGAGCGACGTGGCCAACGGCCAGACCGGCAACAAGATCAGCCTGCAGCGCTTCGTGCTCAGCGTACTGCTCGACGACGTGCTGATCGAGGCCAGCCACCGCCTCAGCCTGATGAGCAAAGGGCGCTACCAGCTGCTGCGCAAGGAAGACCGGGCCAAGGGGAACAAGGCCTCGGGGCTGGAACTGGAAGTGGAGGACGCCTACACCGGCAAGGTGCGGCCGGTGGCCACCCTCTCCGGCGGCGAAAGCTTCATGGCCGCCCTCGCCATGGCCCTGGGGCTCTCCGACGTGGTGCAGGCCTACGCCGGCGGCATCCGCCTCGACACCCTCTTCATCGACGAAGGCTTCGGCAGCCTCGACGCCGAATCCCTCGACCTGGCGATCCGCACCCTGATCGACCTGCAGGCCAGCGGGCGGATGATCGGGATCATCTCCCACGTGGCGGAGCTGAAAGAGCAGATGCCGCTGCGCCTCGACGTGATCGCCGGCCGCGACGGCAGCCGGGTGCGGCTGGTCAGGCCGTAGAAAGGGAATCATCATGGACGAATTCATGAAAGCCGCCATTGAAGAAGCCCGTCAGGGCCTGGCGGAAGGGGGCATCCCCATCGGCTCGGTGCTGGTACACGGCGGCAAGATTCTGGGCCGGGGCCACAATCGGCGAGTCCAAAAAGGCAGTGCGATTCTCCACGGCGAAATGGATGCGCTGGAAAACGCCGGGCGGCAGCCGGCCGCGATCTACCGGGAGTCGGTGCTGTACACGACCCTCTCCCCCTGCCCGATGTGCAGCGGCGCCATCCTGCTGTACGGCATCCCTCGGGTGATCGTCGGCGAGAACCTGTCCTTCATGGGCGAAGAGGAACTGCTGCGCAGCCGCGGAGTACAGGTTGAGGTACTGCAAAACGAAGAGTGCATCGGCCTGATGCGCGACTTCATCGCGGCCCGCCCGGAATTGTGGAGCGAGGATATCGGAATCTGATTCTTTTTATGTTATCCTGCTGACCGAACGTTCATGAAGCGACTCTATTGTCATCCATCACCGACAAACCCCGCAGAGGTGTCCCATGCCCAAACGAATGAAGATCTGCATCAATACCGGCGGCGGCGACGCGCCGGGACTGAACGCCGTCATCGAGGCGGTGACCATGGCCGCCTACAACCGGCAATGGGAGGTTTACGGCATCAAGTCGGGCTATGCCGGCCTGCTCAACACCGACGAGATCATCCACCTGACCCCGGAAAAGGTGGACGGCATCGCCAGCGTCGGCGGCACCATCCTGGGATCCACCAACAAGGGGAACCCCTTCAAAATGCCGATTGCCAACGCGGCCGGCGAATGGGAAGAGCGCGACCTGTCGGACAAGGTGATGGAGAACTTCCGCCGCCTGCGCTTCGACGCGCTGGTGGCCGTGGGGGGCGACGGCAGCCTGGAGATCGCCCACCGCTTCGCCGAAAAAGGGATGCCGGTGGTCGGCGTTCCCAAGACCATCGACAACGACATGGGGGGCACCGTCATCACCTTCGGTTTCGATACGGCCGTCAGCATCGCCACCGAGGCGATCGACCGGCTGCACTCGACGGCCAAATCCCATGACCGGATCATGGTGGTTGAGGTGATGGGACGCGATGCCGGCTTTATTGCCTTAAACAGCGGCATCTCGGGGAACGCCGATGCGATCATGATTCCGGAGATCCCCTTCGACATCGAAAAGGTCTGCGACAAGGTGATGGACAACGAGCTGCATGGACGCAAGTACGGCATCGTGGTGGTGGCCGAGGGGGCCATCCCCATGGGAGGTAACGTGATCACCAAGGGATCCGGGGAGGTCGGCCGCCAGCACGTGGTTCTGGGCGGCATGGCCGAACATGTCGCCAGGGAGATCAGCAAGCGCACCGGCAAGGATTCCCGCTCCATGGTCCTGGGGCACCTGCAGCGGGGCGGATCGCCGACAACCTTCGACCGACTGCTGGCCCTGCGCTTCGGCGCCGCGGCCGTGCGGGCCATCGAGCAAGGAAAATTCGACCACATGGTCGGGCTCCATTCGCCGGACATTGCCCTGGTGCCGCTGGGCGAAGCGCTGGGGATTCACAAGCGGGTCCAGACCGATGGGGACACGGTGCTGACGGCCCGGGATCTCGGCATCTGCTTCGGAGACTGAACAAGCACAGGCCGGCAAGCCCGACCCGCCTGACTTTTGGGCGGGTCGGGCTTGCCGCGTTACAACAAACCGAAAAAACGTCCCATACCTTTACAACCCACCTCTCGATGACTATATTTTAACTTCGTTGTAATTCCCATCATTTGCCACCTTCGACAAGGAGTCCGTCCCATGTTCAAAAATTTTTTTCTGCTCTTTATCGCCGCGGCCATCACCCTGCCCGCCCTCTCCGGGTGCGGCTACAACCAGATCCAGAAGAACGAAGAAGCGGTCTTCGCCGCATGGGCCGACGTTGAGGCCACCTACCAGCGCCGCGCCGACCTGATCCCCAACCTGGTGGAGACGGTCAAGGCCTACGCCGCGCACGAAAAAGAGACCCTGCAGGCCATCACCGAGGCCCGCGCCAAGGTCGGCCAGGTCAACATCAGCGCCAAGGACCTTTCCGATCCGGCCGCCATGGAAAGATTCCAGGCCGCCCAGGGCGAAATGTCCGGCGCCCTCTCCCGCCTGCTGGTGGTGGCCGAACGCTATCCCGACCTGAAAGCCAACCAGAATTTCCTCGACCTGCAGCATCAGCTCGAAGGAACCGAGAACCGCATCAACGTGGCGCGGCAGCGTTTCAACGCGTCCGTTCAGACCTTCAACTCCTCGATCCGCACCTTTCCCAACAGCCTGACCAACAACTGGATACTTAAACTGGAGCGCAAGGAACCGTTCAAGGCCGAAGCCGGCGCCGAAGTCGCCCCCAAGGTGAAGTTCTAAGTGATGACCTGGCTGCGCAATATTTTTCTGGCGGTGGCGGTCCTCTTTTTGCCGCTGACCGCCGCCGCTCTCGATGTACCGAAAGCCACCGGTTACGTTGTCGATCAGGCCGGCCTGCTTAATCCCTCGACCCGCCTGAAGATCGAGCAGTTTCTCGAAGGGTTCGAAAAGAGCGACTCGACCCAGCTCGCGGTGCTGACCATCCCTTCCCTCGAAGGGGAGGCGCTGGAAGAGTATGCCATCAAGGTCGCCGAGCAGTGGGGAATCGGCCAGCAGGGGAAGGATAACGGCGCCCTGCTGCTGGTCGCCAAGGCCGAGCGCAAGGTGCGCATCGAGGTCGGCTACGGCCTCGAAGGGCGGCTCACCGACCTGCTGGCCGGGCGGATCATCGACTACGAGATCACCCCCCGCTTCAAGCAGGGGGATTTCGACGGCGGCATCCTCGCCGGGGTGGCGTCCATGGCCGAGGCGGTTCGCGGCGAATACCAGGGAACCGGCCGTACCGGGCAGAAGAAAAAACGCAACCCCTGGGGGATGCTGGCGCTGCTTCTCTTTCTCGGACCCGGCCTGCTGCTGCTCGAACGCGGCCCCCGCAGCAGCCATCATCGGCGCAGCAGCTTCTGGATCGGCGGTCCGCCCTTCGGAGGCGGCAGAGGCGGCGGTGGATTTGGCGGTTTCGGTGGCGGCGGCTTCGGCGGCGGCGGATCGTCAGGAGGCTGGTAATTCGCGTTAAAAAACAGGGTCAAATTCGGCCTCCCGCCCGCTCCTTTCAGTCGCTCGAGTTCACAGAGGACACAGAGATAACCAAGCTCAAGTCTTTGGATTCTCCTCTGCGGTCTCTGCATACTCGAGTGAGCATAGCGAACAGGCGAGAGACGCTTTTCAAGACTTTCTGGCTAAACCCAAAGGTGTTCCCATGCCAAAACTGACAGCCAAAACCTTCTTTACCGAAGCCGAACAACAGCGCATCGAGACGGCCGTGCAGGCGGCGGAAGCCCGCACCAGCGGCGAAATCGTGCCGATGGTGGTGGACGAATCATACGACTACCCCAGGGCCGAGATCGTCGGCGCCGGCTTTTTCTCGCTGGCGACGGCAGTCACCGCCAGCTGGGCATTCGGCCACTCATCGGTGTGGGTCTTCCTGCCGATATTCATAATCCTCTATTTCCCTTTCAAGTGCCTGATCCGGGCGCTGCCCGGCCTCAAGCGCAGGTTGATCCACCCTGCCGAAATCGCTACCGAGGTCGCAGAAAACGCCCTGGTTTCCTTTGTCGAACAGGGCCTGCATCACACCCGCGACAAGACCGGCATCCTGATCCTCATCTCCCTCTTCGAACACCGGGTCTTCGTTCTCGCCGACAAGGGAATCAATGACCGGGTCGAGAAAGCCACCTGGGACGAAATCGTCCACCTGGTCACCGGAGGCATCCGTTCGGGGCAAACCGCCGAGGCCCTGTGTACTGCCGTCGCCCGCTGCGGCGAACTGCTTGAGGAGCACTTCCCGGTCAAACAGGACGATACCGACGAGCTGCCCAACCTGATCCTGAGCTGATTCATCATTACCGCCGATGTGGTATCCTGATGTCATGGAACCGCTCTTTCCAACCGGAGGTGAATCATGCGCATCCTGATCATCAGCCTGCTGCTCAACCTGGCGGCATTTTTGGGTATTGCGGCGGCCGCGGAAACCATCCAGGTCTATTCGTCTGCCAAAGGAGCCACCATCATGACGGAGAAAGTAACCAAAACCGACGCCGAATGGCGAGCCCAGCTCACCCCGGAGCAATACCACGTGACCCGGGAAGCCGGGACTGAAAAAGCCTATTCGGGCCACCTGTGGAACAACCACGAGCACGGGGTCTACCAGTGTGTCTGCTGCGGCCTCGACCTGTTCCGCTCAGAGGACAAGTACGACTCGGGAACCGGATGGCCGAGCTTCACGGCAGCGATTTCCCCCCTGAATGTCGCCACCGCACCGGACAACTCGCTCTTCATGCGCCGCACCGAAGTTCTCTGTGCCCGCTGCAACGCCCACCTGGGGCATGTCTTTAACGATGGCCCGGCCTCGACCGGACAGCGCTACTGCATGAACTCGGCGGCGCTCCGCTTTGCCCCGGCCAAATGAACTCAACCTCTCGTTTGACAAGGGGAATTCTACGGCTAGACTTAATCCGTAGAATAAACTCCCTGCCGCGAAAGGAGATATCTATGAAGATCAGAAAAGTCAAACGCGAGGCCGCAGGCCTGTGCAAATGCAGCAAATCCTGCCTCTGACTCCGATTTGAAACCCTAGAGCCGACGGCAAAACCGTCGGCTCCGTTTTTTTCTGAGGCACCATGATCAAAACCGATTTCGAGGACTATATCTGCCGCCACTTCTGTGCCTATTACCGGGCCGGGAACAAGGAAGAGCAGGCCTGCCGCGGAGCTCTGGTGATCGACGAACTGGTGCGCCGGGGCCGCCTCGCAACCCGGGACTTCCCGCGCGGGGGATTCATGCTTCCACCCACGAGCCACGACCCCCTGCTTGACGCCGCCGTCTGCGGCATCTGTCCTTTTCGCGCCGCAGACTGCGATTTCCAGGCAGCCCCGCAGGTTCCCGGCAGTCCCCCCTGCGGCGGCTACCGGCTGCTGGCCATGCTCATCGAGCGCCACGCCCTTTCCGCCGGCGACCTTCCGGCTGCCCCCCATGGATGACCCGGCCTGGCCCGACGGATACCTGCGCCTGTCAGCGTCGGCATCCCTCAAGACCCTCGAGCAGACATTCATCTACCACCGGGGCCGCGACGAGCTTTACGAACTCGATACCGCGGCCCTCGCCTTCCTGGCCCGCTGCGACGGTTCCCGACTCGGCCGCGAGCTGACCGACGATGACGAGTTCGTCCAGTTCTGTCTCGACGAAGGGCTGCTTGAAGTCGTTGCCGAGCCATCCGCTATCGGCGTACCGGTTGCCCAGGCTCCCGTCCCCTCCCTGCGTTACCTTGAACTGCAGCTGCTGCACGACTGTAACCTGCGCTGCCGCCACTGCTACCTCGGCCCCCCCAAACCGACCCGCCTTGACCTGGCCGCCGCCGTCGCCGTCAGCGCCGAATTCGCCGACAACGGCGGGCTCAAGCTGATGCTCTCCGGCGGCGAGCCGCTGCTCTACCCCGACTTGCAGTTATTTATCGAGCAGACGGCTGAGTTGCCGGTCCGCCGGCTACTGATCACCAACGGCACCCTGTTGACTGCGAAAAATTGCCGCTGGCTCAGCGTCGACGAAATCCAGGTCAGCCTCGACGGCTGGCGCGATGGGCATGACCTGCTGCGGGGGGAAGGCAGCTTCGAATTGACCCTCGACGGTATTTTGGCGGCGCGGCATGCGGGCATCCCCGTTTCGCTGGCGACCATGATCCACCAGGGCAACCTGGAGGAGTTCGACCGGATGCAGCGCTTCGCCGAAGAGATAGACGCCGTCAGCTGGGGGGTCGACATCCTCTGCGACGCCGGCAACCTGACCCGCAACCGCAGCCTCAAGGTTCCGTTGGAACAGGCGACGCCGTTGCTCGATTACGGCTTCGGCGGCGGCTACCATGGCCCCTCCGAGGGCTTCGCCTGCGGCCGTCACCTGCTGACCGTACTTCCCGACGGCAATGCCGTCAAGTGCGGCTTCTACCGGGACGCTCCCCTGGGCGACGCCCGGAAAGGGCTGATCGACTGCTGGCTGCGGCTCAAACACACTCCGCTATCCGACCTCGAGTGCCGCAGCTGCTCCGTCCTCTCCCAATGCGGCGGCGGCTGCCGCTTCCGTGCTCCCCATCCCCTATCCCCCGACCCCGCCATGTGCTGTCGCTTTGGGAAAGACCCGACCAGCTTGGACTCATAAACAACCGGGCCGGCCTTCACAGGCTTTTTTTTCGCCGTAAAATCCGCTATGGTGTTGTGTCTGCAACCCCGCACCGGATTGGATCCTGATGTCGCCTCCCGTTTCCCGCAGCGCCACCCTGTTCGTCGTCTGCGTCGCCCACTTTCTCATGCCCTTCATGATGTCGGCGGTCGGCATCGCCCTGCCGAGCATCGGCCGCGAATTCGCCGCCAGCGCCATGCAGCTGGGGCTGATCGAGACGACCTACGTGCTGTCGGCATCGATTTTCCTGCTGGCCATGGGCCGCCTGGGGGATATTCACGGTCGAAAACGGATCTTTCAATATGGCATCGTCGTCTTCACCATCGCCGGCGGCCTGCTCTCCCAGGCCTGGTCGGTCGAGGTTATGATCGCCCTGCGCTTTCTGCAGGGGATGGGAGGCGCGATGGTGATGGCGACGACCATGGCCATCGTGGTTTCGGTCTTCCCGCCGCAGGAGCGGGGCAAGGCGCTGGGGATTGCCGTGGCCAGCGTCTATGCCGGCATCTCCTGCGGGCCCTTTTTCGGCGGCGCGCTGGTCACTGGCCTCGGCTGGCGCTGGCTCTTCTACCTCTGCGTGCCGCTGGGGATCGCCACCTTCCTGGTATCGCTCGCCAAACTGCGCGGCGAATGGGCCGAGTCGAAAGGCGAGCCCTTCGACCTGCGGGGGAGCCTGGTCTACGCAGCGGCGATCCTGCTGCTGATCAGCGGCGCCTCCAACCTCGACCACGGCAGCTGGGCCTGGGCCCTGGCCCTCGCCGGCGTCTGCGGCCTCGGATTTTTCCTCTGGCTTGAAGCCCGCACCGCCTACCCGGTGCTCAACATCGCCCTGCTGCGCCACAACCGGGTCTTTGCCTTCTCCAGCCTGGCGGCCCTGCTCAACTATGCGGCGACCTTCGGCGTCACCTTCTTCATGAGCCTCTACCTGCAGTACGTCAAGGGGATGAACGCCCACCAGGCCGGCACCATCCTGATCATCCAGCCGATCATGCAGACCCTCTTTTCCCCCTTTTGCGGGAAACTCGCCGACCGCTACCCGGCGGGCCGGGTCGCCACCGTCGGCATGGGTCTTTGCGCTTTGGGCCTCGGCGTCGCCGCCACCCTGAATGCCGCCACCTCGCTTGCCGCCGTCATCGCCATGCTGGTTTTTCTC
>NZ_JBFHGD010000135.1:0-8710 GCF_041583255.1 Trichloromonas sp.
AGTACCTGCCACTGGCTGTCGGGGTAGGCGGGCGCGGGCAAGTGCCGCAGCGCCGCCAGGGCGGCTTCCAAACCGGGAATCCCGCGAAGCTGCTCAAGCAGCGCCTTCATGCGCTCTTTCATCTCCGCCGGCGCCCCCTTGCCGGCAGGGAAACCGCCGTTCTTGTCGAGACTTTTACGCAAGGTGCCGCTGCCGGTCAGCAGCAGATCCGCCAGCCCAAGCCAGGACGGCAGGTCGGCCGCCCGCGCCCCTGGCCAGGCGCAAAGCCCGGCCAGGCACAGCAGCGGCCGGTCGGCGCCCGCCAGGTTGTCCGCCGCGTACCTTGCCATAGCCAGCAGTTCAGGCTGCAGGGAGACCGGCAGCGAGGCGGCCGTCGCCTTGAGCTGCCCCTCGATGTAATCCCCCAGGGATCGTTCCAGCACGGCCCGCCAGCGCTCATGGTCGATTCGCCCCAGGTGCCGCAGCCACTGGTCGCGGCGGGCCAGCATGGCGACCAGCATCTCCTGCAACTGCTCCATCCGGTTATCGAGATGAGTCAGCACCCGGGCCACCTCGGCGATCCCCTCGCCGCCCTCGTCGAGGCGCTGCAGCACCCGCCGGGCGGCCTCGCGGTAAAGCGAAACGGGATCGCTGGCGATCTGCGGCACCGCGCCGAAGCGGGAGATCCAGGGCATCCGCCGCACCAGCGAGGCATTGAAGGAGTCGATGGTCTGGATCCCCAGCAGCGAGGGGTTGTCGAGCAGATGCCAGCCGAGCCGGGTGTCCCGCTCGAGCACCTCGCGGGCCAGCTGCCAGGTGAGCCGCCCGTGGGCGCTCTCGGGGACTTCGCCGCGGGCGGCCTGCAGGGCCTGCAGCAGCCGGGCGCGCATCTCGCCGGCGGCCTTGCGGGTGAAGGTGATGGCCAGGATCTCCTCGGGCCGCTGCACCGTGCCGAGCAGACGGAGAAACCGCTGGATCAGCAGCTCGGTCTTGCCCGAACCGGCCGGGGCCTGGACAATGAATGACGATAGCGGGTCGACGGCCCGGGAGCGGGCGCTGGCATCGGCGATGGCGCTCATTCGGCCTCCTCTGTGGGCATGGCGTTTTCATCAATCCGGCAGAGACCGGCGAGATCGCAGTACTGGCAGGCCTTGGTGAAATCAACGGGATCGACGGCGGCATGCCCGCGGGCAAACTCATCCCCCAGCTCGGCCAGCTGCCGGCGCCAGCGGGACAGCAGGGCCGGCCAGTCGGCGATGCCGGCTTTTTCCGCCCCTTTCGACCCGGCAAAGGCCGCCAGCTTCGGCAGCAGCTCGGCCTCGGCGGCCACCCCCTTGGCCCCGCACTCACCGCGCCTGACACCGGCGAAAACCACCCCGGCCAGTTCGGCATCGGCCTCCTCGCTGCCGTAGACCGGCAGCTGGGGTTCGAGCAGGCGTTCGCCCAGCAGGTCCCCGACGTCGACCCGGCCGGTCTTGTAATCGATGATCACCCGGCGGCCGTCGTTCAGCTGGTCGATGCGGTCGACCTTGGTGTCGATGCTGATGCCGCCGCAGACGACCGTTCGCTCGGCTTCGATCTGTGCCACCGAGAAAGGGGCCCGCTCTTTTTCGACCTCCTCCAGCCATTCGCGCACCAGGGCGCAGAGCCGCGCCCCCTCGATCCGGCAGAGGGGCTGGTCGGCCTCATCGCCGAAATGCTGCCGCAGGGCCTCGCCGGCGGCCTGCTCGATACGGGCGGAAAGTTGCGCATCGCTCAGCGCGAGCAACCCGGCCTGGTCGCCGGTGAGCTTCCAGAAATTTTCCAGAACGGCATGCAGCAGACTGCCGCGAGTGCCGGCGTCGAGGCCCGGTTCGGGCCGATCGAGAGCCCGCGCCCGCAGACGATGGTGGGCAAAGGCGCGGAAGGGACAGAGGGCCTGATCCTTGAGCAGGCCGGTGCCGCCCGAGGCCCGGGCCGCTTCGGCCAGAGGCGGGCCCAGCTCGTCGGCGAGCGATTCGAGCCCGGCCGGGGATTGCCGCATCGCGGCCAGGGGGGCATGACTGGCGGCAGCGGCCTGTTCACCTTCGTCGAGCCGGGCTATCAATGAACTTGGCCGCAGTTCGACGTCGCCGTCTTTGCGGGGATGACTGAAAATAACCGTCGGTGCCGCAGCTGAAAGTCGCGCGACCACCATCCGGGCGAACTCCAGCTCCCGTTCGGCGCTGGCGTGCGGCATATTGCGGGCCACCTGCAGCGCCAGCGGAATAAAGGGATTGGGCCGGGCCGGCGCCGGCACCAGGTCGTCCGTCATTCCCAGCACCCAGAGGTGTTCAAACTGCAGCCCCGCCGCCTCGAGCAGGCCGACGACCTGCAGCGGCCCGGCCGGAGATTCGGGCTGGAAGGTGGTTTCCCGCGCCAGCCGCCGCAGCAGCGCCACCGCTTCGCCGCGGTCGACCGGGCCGGAAACAGCCTCAAGGGCCACCACCGCAGTCAGCAAGTTTTCCTTCCAGGCCTTGAGAACCTGGAACTCCAGGCTCCCCAGGGCGCGCTCGCCGGGCCAGCCGACGGCAACCAGCAGCTCGTTGAAGCTGCTGACCCACTCGCCCAGCAGGCGCTTGCGGCCGTCCTTCGAGCTGGCGGACAGCGCCTTGATGATCCTGGTGAACTCCGGCAGCAGCGGCCTTTTGTCGCTGTCCCGATCTTCATCGAGCAGGGCCTGCAGGCGGGAGGAGCTGAACGCCAGCTGCCGCTTCGAGCGCAGCCGTTGATCGAAGCGCGCCCGCCCCCCGGATTCCCGCTGGCTGGCGGCCAGGTACGGGCTGCGCAGCAGGAAGCTGACGGCATCGAGGGAAAGGCGGTGACCGCTGCCGATAATTTCCAGCGCCGCGGCCACCAGCCCCTGCTCCTCGAGGCTCGCGCCGAGAGAGAGGCTGAAACGGTCTTCCTGCTCTTCGAGGGCAAGCACCGCCTCGGGATCGATCTCTTCGCGGAAAACCCGCTCCACCAGCAGCCGTCGCTGCTGCAGGTCGGCGACCACCACTCCGATGCGGCCGGCCCCCGACTCCATCAGCTGCCGGGCCCAGCAGGCGGCCCGGCGCACTTCATCCTCACTATCCAGGCAGGCTACCCGCAGCAGCGTGCCGCCCTCAGCCGCCTCGGCAACCAGCTCGACCACCCGGGCACCAGCAGCCTCCATCGCTGCACGCAATTGCAGGATGCCGGGAGAGAGCTCATCGAAGCCGGCCAAGAAAACCATTTCGGGGATGACCAGCCGCCCCTGCGCTATGGCTGCGCAGAGCCGCGCCGGCAGTTCCGCCAGATCAAACCAGCCGCCCTTGCGGCAGGCCTCGAGATACCCCTTGCGCCAGCGCAGAAAAGCCTGGTGGTCATCGCTTAAGGGAAGCCCCGCCAGGCTGCCGCCGTATTCGACCAGCAGCTGGTGGGCTTCGTGCGCCCTGCGGGCGGTCGCCGAAACCTGCAGCAGGGCGATTTCGCTGCCGGCGATATCCTGCTCGATGACCTTTTCCCACAGCCACAGGGCCCCCTGCCCCTGCAGCAGCCCGGCATCCTCGTCGAGCCGTCCCAGCGACCGGTGCATCCAGGCATCGAGGCTGAAGAGTTCCGGGGTACTCCAGGCGGCACGGCCGGCCGCCACCATCCAGGCGTCGTAGCCGCCACGCAGGCTGCGGGAAAGGCGTTTGTTGACGGTCAGCACCAGGGCCCCTTGGGACATGGCGGCAAAGAGGCCGGGGTACGACTCCCGCGTATCGATCATGGCTGGTTCTCCTTCATCGGCAAGCTTCGCGCTACAGGATATACCCTGGCGGAATCATTTGGCAAACGCCAAATCAGTTTGGCGAGCAAGGTAGCAGATGGCGGCGGCAGAATAAGTCACAGGATAAGTTTTTTCACCTGACAACCTGTTATAAAATCCGAACCTTCGAAAGCATCTATTCACTGATGAATCAAGCGCTGACTTCTTCGGAGTGCAGAGTTCAATTCGGATCGGGCCCCCCTTTCTTTGCGAAAATCCGACAAAAAATCGCTACAGGCTTGCGGATGCGGTGCTGCTGGGCTATATTTCCGGCGCATTTATCTACAAAGGAGAAGAAATATGATTACCGCCATCAGCCCTCTGGACGGGCGCTATGCATCGAAAGTCACCGAACTGACAGAATGTTTTTCCGAGTATGCGCTGCTGCGCAACCGGGTCAAGGTCGAAGTCCTCTGGCTGCTGGCCCTGTGCGCCGAGTCCGGCATCCCCGAATGCCGCGCGGTGACCGCCGATGAAGAGCAGTTTCTGCGCAGCATCGTCGAGCGCTTCACCCCGGCTGAGGCCGAAAAGATCAAAGCCATCGAAGCGGTCACCAACCACGACGTCAAGGCCGTTGAATATTACATCAAGGAGCAGATCGCCGGGACGAGCCTCGAGAACATCTCCGAGTTCATCCACTTCGCCTGCACTTCCGAAGACATCAACAACCTCTCCCACGCCCTGATGCTCAAGGACGGCCTGGCCGCCCTGCTGCCGCTGCAGACCCAAATCATCGACGGCATCCACAAGCTGGCGGTTCAGTTCAAGGATGTGTCGATGCTGGCCCGCACCCACGGCCAGACCGCCTCGCCGACGACGATCGGCAAGGAGCTCGCGGTCTTCGCCGCCCGACTGCAGAAGCAGACCGGCAACATCGCCAAGGTCGAGCTTCTCGGCAAGCTCAACGGCGCGGTCGGCAATTTCAACGCCCACCTGTCGGCCTATCCGCAGGTCGACTGGGTCTCCCTGGCCAAGGGGGTGATCGAAACGGAACTGGGCCTTATCCAGAACCTGTTCACCACCCAGATCGAGCCCCACGACTACATGGCCGAAATGTTCGACGCCCTGACCCGCTGGAACACCATCCTGATCGACTTCAACCGGGACATCTGGACCTACATCTCGATGGCCTATTTCGGCCAGAAAACCGTCAAGGGCGAGATCGGCTCCTCGACCATGCCGCACAAGGTCAACCCGATCGACTTCGAAAACTCGGAAGGCAACTGCGGCCTGGCCAACGCCATCTTCAGCCACCTGTCGCAGAAGCTGCCGATCTCCCGCCTGCAGCGCGACCTGACCGATTCGACCGTTCTTCGCAACATGGGGGTCGGCTTCGGCTACAGCATGATCGCCTACAGCTCGACCCTCAAGGGGATGGGCAAACTCAAGCTCAACGAGCAGAAGCTGGCCGCCGATCTCGACCAGGCCTGGGAAGTGCTGGCCGAACCGATCCAGACCGTAATGCGCAAGGCCGGCATCGAAAAGCCCTATGAAAAGCTCAAGGAACTGACCCGCGGCAACGTCATCGACCGCGCAACCATCCGCGCCTTCGTCGAAAACCTGGAGCTTGCCGCTGAGGACAAGCAGCGGCTGCTGGAGATGACCCCGGCCAGCTACATCGGCCTGGCACCGCAGATCGTCGACTGGCTCAAGTAAGCCCCCTGTCCGCCCAACACAAAAAGGACCGCACAATCGCGGTCCTTTTTGTGTTGGCCCTATCGCAGCACCCGCAACTACTCGATCAGACTGGCAGGCAAAGCGGAAAAGAGATCGGATCTGTCTGTTTAACCAATCAAATCCATAAGAGCCTGCAGAGCCTTGCCGGGCGTTTCTCCTCGGCGCCGTACCAACCAGGTGACCATTTCAGCGACATCCTTTGGCAGGCGGTGAAAAGAGCAGTTATCTTGATACTGCGGCCGTTCGACGACTGAGCGGGGCAAGAAGGTCACTCCCATCCCGGCCGCAACACACCCCATGATTCCCTCGATCGAACCGAATTCCATGATCTGGTAAGGCAGCCTGCCCGTCCTTCTGAGCCACCCTTCCAATTGGGCCCTGTAGCTGCATCCCGCTCTGAAAACCAGAATTTTCGAAGGATTAATCTGCTCCAGCGAGGTTAAATCTGGAGGGGTCACGAGGACCAGTTCTTCTTCGAAGGCTTTTTCGGCAATCAAGTCGGCATGGGCGATTTCGCCTGCCACAAAGGCCCCATCGACCTGAAAGTCAAGCAGCCGCTTCAACGAAGTCTCAGAGGGGCCTGTCACCAGGTTCAATTCGACCTGGGGATAGAGCCGATGATAGTTCACCAACAAGGGGGGCAGACGAACAGCGGCGGTGGTTTCCATTGTGCCGATCGACAACCTGCCTTTAGGCTCATCAGGATTAGTAATAGCCTCTTCCGCCTCCTTGGCGAGAGCGATGATCCGTTCGGCATAATCCAGCAGCAGGTGACCGGAGTGGGTCAGGGAGACCCCTTTGCTTTTACGATGAAAAAGGAGCGTCCCGAGGCGTTCCTCCAGTTGCTTGATGCGGGTGGTAACGTTGGATTGAACGCAATGAAGCTCTTCGGCCGCCCGGGAAATACTCCCTTTTCGGGCGACGGTCAGAAAGATTTTGAGCTCACTTACCTCCAATGGTATCTCCAATAATGATACTTCAAATCAACATATTTCATTTGATCTGATATCACGTTGGCGCTAGCATGTCAAACATGGAAACCGAAAACATCGATCAGAAATCCGCCCAGCATAATTGGGCAGCCCTCAAGGTTCTGGCGGGGGGCATCCTCGGCATGATGGTGGTCATGGGGATCGGGCGCTTCGCCTACACCCCGATCCTGCCCCTCATGCAGCGCGACCTGGGAATGAGCCATTCCCTGGCGGGCGGGCTCGCTGGGTTGAACTACCTCGGCTATCTTGCCGGTGCCGTCATCTGCACCCTTGCCCCCCGACTGCTTCGTTCCCGGGTGATCGCGGCCGGCGCCTTGCTGCTGAGTCTCGCAACCACCACCTTCATGGGGGCGACCGTCTCGGAGTTCTGGTGGGGAACCATGCGACTCGGTGGCGGCCTGGCCAGCGCGGTGCTGTTCATCGTCATTTCCGCCGAGGTCGCGGAGACGCTGGCCAGGCGTGGCTATGGCCATTGGTTTGGCGCCTTGTACGGCGGCGTCGGCTTCGGTATCGCCCTCAGCGGCCTGGTGGTCCCTCAACTGGATAAGGCCGGGGGCTGGGATGCCGCCTGGATCGGGATGGGAGGAATTGCCGGGCTGCTTGCCCTGCTTGGCGCGGCCCTTGGCCGAAGGCACGTCCAGGCCACCACGGACCCAGTCGAACCGGGGAAATCCGCTGCCGGCCTGCGCAGCATCCGGATGCTGGCCGCAGCCTATTTTCTGCAAGGCATGGGCTACATCGTCACCGCCACCTTCATTGTCGCCATCATCGCCGAAACCCCAGGGCTGGAGGCTATGGCGCCCTACAGCTGGGTCGCAGTCGGTCTCTCCGCCATTCCATCGACGATTCTCTGGCCGCACCTGGCCCGGCGCACAGGGAACAGACAGGCTCTGCTGGCAGCCTATACTCTTCAGGCCGCGGGGATTCTGGTCAGTGTCAGGGCCAGCTCCATTGCCGAAGTGCTGTTCGCCGCCGTCACCTTCGGTGGAACATTCCTGGGGATCGTTGCCTTGACCCTGGCCGAAGGCAAAATGAGAATGGGCAAGGAAGGAGCACGGGCCGCGGCATTTCTGACGGCGAGCTTCAGCGTCGGCCAGGTGCTCGGGCCGATCATCGCCGGCAGCCTGGCCGACCGACAGGACGGTTTTGCCCTGCCTCTGCTGCTGGCTGCAGGCTGCATTATCCTGGGAGGATTATTGATCGTTCTGGATCGAGGATTTTCAACCCCAAACAGCGGAAAGGAATCAGACCATGCCGTACGTTAACATCAAAATCACCAAGGAAGGTGCCACCCCCGCACAGAAGGCCCAGTTGATCAAAGGCGCGACCCAGCTGCTGGTCGATGTGCTCGGCAAAAATCCGGCGACCACGGTGGTCGTTATCGACGAGATCGAAACCGACAATTGGGGGATTGCAGGAGAGACGGTCACCGTCAGGCGCAAGGCCGGAAAGTAGGACGCATCATGGGCCAAGGCTATGCCAACTGCTGCCCATTCCCATTTTTCATGCCTTGCTACATAAACGACAGCCCAACCTGAAATGACCAGGTCGGGCTGTCGCGCTATTGGTCGATCAGCAGGGTCCGATTGACACTGGATTTTATCAGCGACGAAAGGTTGGCAGCAGCGGTCTCAAAGCTGCTCGAAAAATGACGGTTTGACGAACCGGAACGAGCCGACAAAGGCGTCGAAGTCCGCTTCGTCGGCCGGATCAAAGGGCTGGTCCATGGGCCGCCATTGGTTGTAATAGAAGGCGATCACCCGCTCTCCCCGACGGCTGAAGACCACCTTGCTCCAGACCTTGTGCCCCTTGACCTTCTCTTCCCCTTCGACCACGGCCACCAGCGCCGGCCGCCCGTTCAGGGTCGTCTCTTTCAACTGCGGCGAAGCGAACACCACCCGGCTGGCCCACAGATAACGCTTGAAGAATTCGCCCTGGCGCTGCCTGAAATCCTTCGAATAGCCGAACGGCTCTTCGGCATAGGCGATGGTCGACTGGCAAGGAAAGAATTCACGGCATTCCCTGGCAAAGGCGATGCTGTAATCGTCTTCGTCGAGGGAAACCAGGGACCACTTGCCGTTCGGCGGCACGAAGGCGTATTCCTGCTGCCAGAGGACCGAGCCGTCGGCCTGACGCAGGGCCGCCAGGGGATCGACCGGCGGCTGCGCAACACAGGCAGCCGAAAGCAGGCAGAGCAGACCGCCAATAAGGGTGCGGATCATGGCGACACCTCCTCGGCATGCAGTTGTTTGAGCGTCTCGAGGAT
>NZ_JBFHGD010000136.1:0-8706 GCF_041583255.1 Trichloromonas sp.
GACCCGTCTTTGTACCGTCTACGAGAACCGCATTTCGGCGCGGCCCGGGTGCACTCCGCTGACGCCGCAAATTGCAGCCTGTGGGGTCCTTCCTGCCGACTGCCCTTACGTCGCCGATATTGAAGATTATCCTGCCCCGCACCTGGTGGGCGGGGAAGATTTCGCCTGATTTCTAAAGCCAATGCAGCTTGGCGTGCGCCATATTAATCATTGCTGTTTTTGTGGTATGCTTTTAGTGATTTTCCGCTTCGTCTTTGCGTCGAAAAGGCCGTGACCGGGTGACGAAGTCCTGGCCGATGTGTTGTCCGGGGTGACATAGTCTGTGTTTACGATAAGACGGGAGATTCCTATGAGCAGAATCAGTTTTGGCACCTCGGGCTGGCGAGGCATTTTTTGCGATGATTTCACCTTCGACAATGTCAGGGTGGTAACCCAGGCCATTGCCGATCATCTGCGGGCTGCCCATCTTCATAGCCAGGGTCTGATTATCGGCTACGATGCCCGGTTCATGGGCGAGCAGTTTGCCCGGGAATCGGTCAGGGTGCTGGCTGGCGCCGGCATAAAGTCTTTTTTATGCGACCGCGATACCCCAACTCCGGTTATCGCTTTCGAAATCCTCCGGCGCCAGACGGCAGGGGGGATCAACTTTACTGCCAGTCACAATCCATACGATTACAATGGAGTCAAGTTCTCGCCCGGCTGGGGAGGGCCCGCCCTGCCGGAAACGACCCGGGATATCGAGGTCCGCGCCAATGCCATGCTCGGTGAGATCTGCTTCAAGGAAATGCCCCTTGACCAAGCCTTTCGTGCCGGTTTGGTCGAGGAGATCGATCCTCGCGCCGCCTATTTCGAGCGCATCCGCAATCTGGTCGACCTCAACGCGGTCGCCGGCTCAGGGATCACCATCGCGGTCAACCCCCTGTTCGGCACCGGACGCGGTTACCTTGACGCGCTGTTGCGCGAAGCCGGGGTCCCGGTGGTTGTCATGAACGACAATTGTGACCCCTATTTCGGTGGGCTGCCCCCGGAACCGTCCCCGGGCAGCATCGGAGATTTTATCAGTCTGGTTAAAAAGAATGATGGAATCTCCCTGGGGCTGGCCACCGATGGTGATGCCGACCGTTATGGAATCGTTGATGCCGACGGCACCTTTATCGAACCGAACTATGTGCTGGCCCTGCTGTTCGACTACCTGGTCCGGAGTAGACAGGAGCGGGGGGATGTGGCCCGCTCGGTGGCCACCTCGCATTTCGTCGATGCCGTGGCCAGGCATCATGGTCTCGCCGTCCTGGAGACCCCGGTCGGATTCAAATTCATCGGTGAATATATCCGCGACAACCGGATCCTGATCGGCGGCGAAGAAAGTGCGGGCTTGACCCTGCGGGGTCATGTGCCGGATAAAGACGGGATTTTGGCCTGCCTGCTGGTGGCCGAAATGGTGGCCGTTGAACGTAAAACACTCGGAGAACTGCTGGCCGACCTGTACCGACGGGTCGGTGAATTTCACACCCGCCGGGAAAATATTCGTCTTAGCGCTGAACTGGAAAAGTCCTTTGTCGGTAAAATCAACAACCTCCCGCAATCCATGGCGGGCAACACCGTGGCAAAGGTCGTCACTATTGACGGCTGCAAACTGATTTTCGAAAATGGTTCCTGGGTTCTTTTTCGCAAATCGGGAACCGAGTCGATGGTGCGAGTCTACGCTGAAGCCGGCAGTGCCGCCGCGCTGGCTGAATTGATTGCTGCGGCTGAAGCTTTTGTTAAAGGCTGATGTCAGACGCGCCGCAGTTTTGACTATTAATCAACCAATATCCTGTGATTTAATCATTGTTGTTGAAAGGGAGGATATATGGCTGAGAAAAGAGACGATACCCGCCATCGCAAACGGTTGAAAGTCAGGTACGGCGATAAAGACCACATGAAAATCGGGTTTACCGAGGACGTTTCCGAGGAGGGGATGTTCATCCGGACCGGTTTAACCAAGACCCCCAAGGCGACCCTGTATATTGAGTTGGAAACCTCGCCGGATGAGACGGTGGCCCTTTCCGGTCAGGTTCAGTGGAGCAAGAGAGTGCCACCCAGTATGGCACACAAACTCAAGGGCGGCATGGGAGTCAAGATTTCAGACTTCACCTCGGGGGAAGAGGCTTTCCGCAAGCTGCTGGCCTTTCTCAAGGAAACCCGCTGAACCAGTCTGTTGGACAATCGTTAACACGAAGGGGCCGGATCATCGATGATCCGGCCCCTTCGTGTTAGCCGACCTCGTTGTATTCCCGTTCTCTGAATTCGACTCCCAGTTCAGCTGCGACCTTGCGGCAGGCCGCGATATCGATCCCCGGCAGGGTGACCGCGGTGGCCGTTACCGATGGAATGTGCCGGGGCGCCTCGCGGAGGAAGTCCTTGAGCGCCTGGTAGCCCTCGATGCCGAACGTTGAGCGGCAGATCTGCTGGTAGGTCTGCGCATCTGGAGCATTGAGGGAGACGGAGACGGCATCGATCAGTCCGGCCAGTTCCGGAAGCACGTTGCGGCCATGCGCCAGGTTGGCCTGACCGTCGGTGTTGATGCGCACCTTGACGCCTCGCTCCTGCAGCCAGGCGGCAACCTGTTTGACCAGGTCGAGCCGCAGCAGCGGCTCACCGTAGCCGCAGAAAACCACTTCGGTAACAGCGGATGGGGTGCCGATCGCCTGAATGACTTCGGAAAAAGACGGTTCGTGGTCGAGTTTCAACTGGTGTCCCTTGACGGTAAAATCCTTGAATTTGGCGCAGAAAGTACAGGCGTTGGTACAGCGGTTGGTGATATTCAGGTAGAGCGAATTGCGGATTCGGTAGGCGATCCTGGTGGTCTGGTCAATGTCACCGATGCCGAATAGCCTGAAGGCGTTGAGAGTGGTTATGCGGGCGACGTCATCCACCGTTAACCCCTTGATGTCGGCAATCATCTCCGCGGTGTGCCTCACGTAGGCCGGTTCGTTGCGGCGTCCGCGAAAGGTCTGCGGGGCCAGGTAGGGACAGTCGGTTTCCACCAGGAGATGATCGATGGGGATGCTGCGAACGACTTCGCGGGCCGCATTGTTTTTAGGGTAGGTGATCGTTCCCGGGAAGGACAGCAAGAAACCGAGCTCCAGGCAGGCTCTGGCCATCGCCGCATCGCCGCTGAAACAGTGCAGGACCCCGCCGACCTCGTCGGCGCTTTCCTCGCGGAGGATCCGCAATACCTCTTCGTGGGCATCGCGGTCGTGCACGATGATCGGCAGATGGACTTCCCGGGCCAGGGCGATCTGGCGGCGAAAGGCCAGGCGCTGCACATCGCGCGGTGAGCGGTCACGGTAGAAGTCGAGGCCGATCTCGCCGACTGCGACTACTTTTTGCGAGTTGCTGATCATGGTTTTAAGTTCGGCGATGCCGGACTCGTCAGCTTCACGGGCATCGTGGGGATGGATGCCCACCGATGCAAAAATGTTCGGGTAACGTTCAGCCAGGTCGATATTGGCCTGCGAGCTTGCCAAATCGCAGCCGACGCTCAGGATATGGCTGATGCCGGTTTCGTGAGCGCGAGCGATGACCGTTTCGCGGTCCGTGTCGAACTGAGCGTGGTCAAGGTGGGCATGGGTATCGATCAACTGCGGCAGATGTCGGTTCATGGGGGACTCCAAAAACAGAATGGGGCGCATTGCGCCCCACTCCGGGTACCTGAGTGTTCAGCGAATGCCTGTCAGTCCATTTCGATCCTGGGAAAGAGCGGGGTCGCCTTGGCAATGGCGGCACCGGGCTGCAGCAGTCCCCAGGTGTCGTTGCCGTCGAGGGTCAGATCGGTCTGGTCCAGGCCGAGGGTAACCAGGATCGAGGCGCCGGTTTCCGGCATGAAGGGTGCCACCAGCAGGGCGATCAGCCGGGTGCCCTCGAGCAGGTTGTACATGACCGTCCCGAGTCGCGGACGCAGCTTTTCATCCTTGGCCAGGGCCCAGGGGGCGGTTTCGTCAATGTACTTGTTGGCGGCACTGACCAGCTCCCAGATGGCCTGCAGGGTCTTGTTGAACGCCAGTTCATTCATCATGTCATCGACGCTGGTGATGGCGGCAACGAAACGCTTCTGAAATGCCTCGTCGACGGACTCGTTCGGGCCGGCTGGAGGCAAGATGCCGTTGAAATATTTGCTGAGCATGGCGGTAGAGCGGCTGACCAGGTTGCCGAGGTCGTTGGCCAGGTCGGAATTGATCCGGTGCACCAGGGCCGAATGGGAAAAATCGCCATCAAGGCCGAAGGGGACTTCCCGCAGCAAAAAGTAGCGGATCGCGTCGACGCCGTACTTGTCGATCAGCATGTTCGGCTCGACGACGTTGCGCAGGCTTTTGCTCATTTTCTGCCCTTCAACGGTCCACCAGCCGTGGGCAAAGACCTTTTTCGGCAGCGGCAGGCCGGCGGCCAGGAGAAAGGTCGGCCAATAAACGGTGTGAAAGCGCAGGATGTCCTTGCCGATGACGTGGGCGTCCACGGGCCAGAATTTGGCCATATTGCCGTCAGGGTCATCCGGATAGCCGAGGGCGGTTATGTAGTTGGTGAGGGCATCAAACCAGACGTAAATGACATGCCTGTCGTTGCCCGGAACCGGAATGCCCCAGGAAAAGGTCGTGCGCGATATGGAGAGGTCGCGAAGCCCTTCCTTGACGAAGTTAAGTACCTCGTTGCGGCGGCTTTTGGGTTGAATGAAGTCGGGGTTGCTTTCGATGTGCTCTATGAGCGCCTGCTGGTATTTGCTCATGCGGAAGAAGTAGGATTCCTCCTTGAGCTTGTCGGTCGGCCGCCCACAGTCGGGGCAGTTGCCGTCCAGCAGCTGGGTTTCGGTCCAGAAGGTTTCGCAGGGGGTGCAGTACCAGTCCTCATACTCGCCGAGAAAGATATCCCCCTTGGCTTCGATGCGGCGGAACAGTTCAGCCACCCCTTTTTTATGCCGTTCCTGGGTCGTACGAATGAAGTCGGTATTTGAAATGTTGAGTTTTTCCCAAAGGGCCTGAAACCGCTTGAACACGCGGTCGGCAAGTTCCAGAGGGGTTTCGCCGACGGAAAGGGCGGCCTTTTCCACCTTTTGGCCGTGCTCGTCGGTGCCGGTCAGAAAAAAAACCTCGTAGCCGCGGGCGCGTTTGTATCGGGCCAGGACGTCACAGGCCAGGGTCGTGTAAGCATGACCGATATGCGGCACATCGTTGACATAATATATGGGGGTTGTGATGTAATAACGTTTGTCCATGATATGCTCTCCTGGTTATTTGCGCCGCGGGCGCCGCCGGCTCCGACTCCGCTTGCGCCCTGGCTTGCGGGCTTCAGCGTCTGACGGTGTCTCTGCTTCGGCAGCAGGTGCCGGCGTTGGCGTTGGCGCAGGTGCCGCCTGTTTTTTGGCGGCACTTGTATCGGTCGGTTTTTCACGGGGGGGGCGCGCCGGCTTTCTTTGCCCGGTTTGTGGCGGTCGGCCTCGCCTGGACGTTTCTTCGCCGGCTTCGCCAGGCGTCGGCCCCTTGCCTTGCTCGATCTGGTCGGCCGTCACTTTGACGGTCTGGCCGTCCTCAAGGCGAACCACCACTTTCTGGCCGAGCACATCCTGGTTGATCACCTCGCCCCGGGCATTGTCGAGTTGTACCTTGCGACCGCATTTGGGGAGGGCCTTTTTCAGGCTGCAATAGGTTTCGAATTCGTAACTGAGGCAGCAGAGCAGGCGACCGCACTGACCGGAAATCTTGGTCGGGTTCAGGGCCAGTCCCTGTTCCTTGGCCATGCGGACCGACACCGGGGTGAACTCGGTGAGAAAGGTGCAGCAGCAGAGTTCGCGGCCGCAGATGCCGATGCCGCCGATCAGTTTGGCCTCGTCGCGAACGCCGATCTGACGCATTTCTATGCGGGTGTGAAAATGATGGGCCAGGTCCTTGACCAGTTCACGGAAATCCACCCGTCCGTCGGCGGTAAAATAGAAAATGATTTTTGAGCCGTCAAAAAGATATTCGGCGCGAACCAGTTTCATTTCCATGTTCCGCTTCTGGATGCGCTCCTGGCAGAACAGGTAGGATTCCCTCTCGCGCCTGCTGTTGGATTGCGCCAGGGCGATGTCATCGTCAGTGGCAACCCGGATGACGGTTTTGAGATCACCGGTCTTGGTGTTCTCGCTCAGCGCTTCCGGGGGTTGAACCACAGTAGCCAGGGCACGGCCACGATCGGTTTCGACGATGACCCGGTCTCCGGTGCGAAGCTCGAAATCCAGTGCGTTGAAATGATAGTGTTTCCCGGCGTCACGAAATTTGAGAGAAACGATTCTAGGCATTTATGAAAAAACTCTCTGGTTGATTGAGGTTGCTTAAGTTCAGGCTGCCAGACGCATAAGCAGTACTTCCATGGCCAACTGGCGGTTGACATTGCGGTCAAGTTGGCGACGACTGGCAGCGATGGCTTCGAGTTTGTTCAGCAGGCTGACGGTGTTTTCCCTCGGCGCGACCCGACGGATTTTTTCAGCGAGATCGATGTTGACCAGGTCGCTTTCCGAGCGACCGTGCTGGTACAGCAGCAGATCACGGTAAAAAGCCTGGAGAATGTCCAGGATGTCGGGAAGCCGTTCTTTCTCCTCGGCAAGTGATTGAGCCAGTTCAAGGGTCGGCAGGATACTTCCGGGCGAAAGGGCCGTCAGGGTTTTCAGGATTTCCCGGCGGCGACCCAGGTAGAGGTCGCGGTCCTTTCCCAACGCCTTCTTGAAGCTGCCCTCTGAGAGCGCCGCAAGAATATGCCCCTGGACCTCATCGACCCCGAGCTGCTCGAGCAGCACTCCCTTAAGCAGGGCCTGCGGCAGGCGGGCGAAGGGGAGACGCTGGCAGCGCGACCGGATGGTGCTGAGCACACTTTCCGGCCGCGCCGACAGCAGGATGAGCAGGGCGTCGCCGTTAGGTTCTTCCAGGGTCTTGAGCAGGGCGTTGCCGGCAGCCTGGTTCATCCGGTCGGCGCCATCGATCAGGCAGATCTTTTTTGGTGCTTCGAGTGGGCGGAAAGACAGCTCTTTCTGGATGCCGCGCACCTGTTCGATCTTGATCGTCGTTCCGTCCGGTTCCAGCAGATGCAGATCCGGGTGGTTGTTGTGGTCGACCTTGCGGCAGGCCGGGCAAACCCCGCAGCCAGCGCCTTCTTTACAGACAACCGCCCGGGCCAGAGCCAGGGCCATCAGTCGCTTGCCGACACCTTCCGGCCCCTCGAACAGGTAAGCATGCGCCAGCCGGTCGCTGTCGATGGCCCGGCGCAGGATGTTTTTCTGTCGTTCATGCCCGAGGATCTGGGAAAAGGTCATGGGATCGCTTTTCGTGTTGCGGTAAACTCGTCGACGGTCCGGTTGATTCTGTCGGCAACAGTAGCGATATCACCCTGGGCATCAATGATGCGAAAGCGGGCGTCTTGACTTGCCAACTGCAGGTAGCCGCTGCGAACCTTCTCATGGAAATCAAGGGACTCCATTTCGAAGCGTTCTTCATGATTCAAAGCCGATTCGGTATTGCGTTGAATCGCCCGTTTCAAACCTTCGGTCGGCGGCATGTCAAGCAGCAGGGTCAGGTCGGGCATCACGCCGCCGGTCGCTACCTGGTTAAGGGTGTGGATCAGGTCGAGATCAAGCCCGCGGCCGAATCCCTGGTAGGCGAGGGTGGCATCGGTAAAGCGGTCGCAGATAACGATCGAACCCTGCTGCAGGGCCGGAACGACAACCTCGGCAACGTGTTGCGCCCTGGCGGCAGCATAAAGGAGCAGTTCGGCGCGGGGGACCAGCGCCGTATTCGCAGGATTGAGAAGGATCTGCCTGATCGCATTGGCAATCGGGCAGCCCCCCGGTTCCCGAGTGGTCAGCACGGGCGTCTGGCGGGCGGTCAGGCGCTGTGCCAGCAGGCCGACCTGGGTCGACTTGCCGCAGCCCTCAATCCCTTCAAAGGTAATAAAGAAAGCCATGGGTTCCAATCGTCGGGTAAAATCGGTACATTATATGAGTGACCCCGTGTAGAATCAAGGAAAACCTGATATATATGGGGGGAATTGTTGATATGCTGCAAGTGTTTCTGTATAATTGCGCCGTTGATTAGAGCTTTGATGATGAATCGGGACATGCCTGAAATGGAAGCAGATATCCGCTGTACAGATGTCGAAAAAATCCTGTTGGAGCGGATCGGCTATGAATTCGACGATCTCCAGGTGTTCCGGGAGTCCTTGACTCATAAGTCATACAGCAACGAGCAGGGAGGCATTGCTGCCCCTGATAACGAACGGCTCGAATTTCTCGGTGATGCCGTCCTTGACATGGTCGTCAGCCATAAGATTTTTGTTGCTTATCCCGGCTTGCCCGAGGGGGAGTTGACGCGTATTCGCGCTGAGGTGGTCAGCGAAGCGGGCCTTGCCCAGGTTGGCCGTCGTCTTGAAGTCGGCAACTGCCTGCGCCTCGGGCGCGGTGAATTGCGCACAGGCGGCCGCGACAAGGACAGCCTTGTCGCCAACGCTCTCGAAGCGTTGATTGGCGCCGTTTACTGCGATGGGGGTTTTCACGCGGTTCAGCAGATGGTTTTGCGATTGTTTGAAGCATCCATTGACCGCTCGGCCAAGCGTAAACTCGGGATTGATTTCAAGACCCGGCTGCAGGAGTTGATGCAGGCCCGCTTCGGTGCGCCTCCTGAATACACCCTGATTGAGGCCGAAGGC
>NZ_JBFHGD010000137.1:0-8700 GCF_041583255.1 Trichloromonas sp.
AATACATCGGTTCTTCGAGGGCCACATGCAGTGGACCCACCGGGATCGTATAGCTACTCATCGTTTCTCCTCGCTGTTGCGGGCCATGACCGCCTCCCAGAGCGTCTTGCTCCCCGCCCCGTTGGTCAGGGTCGAATAGGGAATCAGGCGATCAAAGACCGCCGGTTCGATACTCTCGTCGATGAAGAGGCGCCGCGGGTCGGGGTGCCCGATCACCTCGATGTCGTAGAGTTCCATGAACTCCCGTTCGTTCCAGTCGGCGTTGCGAAACAGCGGGGTGAGCGAAGGGACCTGGGCCTTCTCCAGGGGGAGTTCGATGGTCAGGGTGAGGGTGGTGCCGTCGAGGTCGAAGTGGTAGGCGATCTCGCGACGGCCCTGTACCAGGTACTTTTGGGCCAGATACGCGGTCACCGTGCTGAGCCTGCCGCCTATCTCGGCAATCCCAGCGCCCGCCGCCAGCAGTTGGGCACTTTCCGGCAGTTTGCACCAACCGGTTTGCACCCCCTTGAAGTCTTTTTTCCAGTCGATGCTGACCGGGCCGGAAACCGCCCGATCCAGGGCCTCTTGCACCTGCGTCTTCACATCCTGCATCTTTGGACTCCTTTTATTCCGAGTTGTCGGCGGCAATCGGGGCATAGTTGCCGCAACCTGTCGATATCCGAGTTGGTTTCACAATAGGCGACGCGAACCAGTTCATCTGCCACCGGCATCATGGCAATCCCGCAGCCGAGGCAGGAAACGAGCGGGACGGTCCCCTGCTCCACCATGGCGTATTTCTCGGTCTGCCGATGCGTCAGGTGCCAGTCTTCGGTCAGGACGATGGCCTTGGTTTTACAGTAGTGTTGGCAGAGGCCGCAGAAGGTACAGGTGTTGTGCCACAGGGTAAAGCGAAGCTCCGATGCGCCATCGTCAAAGCGAATGGCTCCCCCGGCGCAGACGTGTTCGCACATGCGGCAGCCGGCGCAGGCCGAGGCGTCGAAGCGGACCCGGCCGCGCAGGCCCTTGGGGGTAAACGTTTCCCCGAAGGGGAAGGGATCTGTGGCGGGGCCCCGGATCAGGTTGCGGGCCAAAACTTTTAAAAATGAAAACATAGCTGCTCCTTAGAGCCGGGTTCTCCAGATCGATATCGCCTCGACGATCCCCTCGATGATGGCCTGGGGGCGCGGCGGGCAGCCCGGTACGTTGACATCGACCGGAAAGTACCGGTCGATCGGCCCCTCGATGGCGTAGCTGTCCCGAAAAACCCCGCAGGAGATGGGGCAGATCCCTACCGCCACGGTGACCTTCGGGTCTGGGATTTGCGCATAGATCTGCAGCACTTTCTCTTTGACCCGGGCGGTCAGGGGCCCGGTGATAAGGACGATATCCGCCTGTTTCGGGCTGCCGCAGTATTTACAGCCGAGCCGTTCCAGATCGAAACGGGGGATGCAGGCGGTGGCGACCAGTTCGACGTCGCAGCCGTTGCAGGAGCCGGCATTGATGCGATAGAGCCAGGGGGATTTGCGGGCAATTCGCTTCAGAAAGGTTTTCACGGCGAACTCCTTGTAATGAGCACCAGGATCAGGCTGGTAAGTCCCAGGGCCGCCGGCCATTTCCAGAACAACCTGACCAGTTGATCGATGCGGAAGTGGCCGCCTGTGGTTCGCGCCAGGCTCAGCGAGGCCAGCGTCAAGAGAAGGCATTTCAGGAAGAACCAGGAAAGGCCAAGCAAGAGGCTTCCCCCTTGCTCTGCCGGGAAGAACAGGGCCACCCCCAGTCCGAGGGCCGCCACCATCCTGAGAGCTGACATCATCTGGAACAGGGCCAGAACCGGTTTCGAGAACTCATGCGCGGGACCTTCGACGAACTCCGCTTCGGCTTGGCCGAGGCCAAAAGGCCCCTCGCCGGCAAGGGCGGGGATAAAGAAGAGATAGGTCACAAAGGCGGGGAGCAGGGTTGGGTCAAAGAGGAGCGGACCCCGCTCCTGCTGGAAACGGAGGATTTCAGGGAGTGAAAAAACAACCGGGCCGCCGGAGTTCATCCCGACTTTCAGAACCAGGCTGAACAGCACAAGGAGCAAGGCTCCTTCCCAGATCAGCAAAAGGGTCAGCTCCCGGGTAAAACGAACCGCCGCAAAGTGGGCCCCCGAAAGGCGTTCCGCTGCCAACAGGGCGAGGGTCGGAACGGCGAGGAGAAAAGGGATCCAAGGCAGGCCGATGAGGGCGTCACCTTTCCCGTAGATCCCGCCGATTAAAACCGGCATCGTGGCTGCGGCGACTGCCGCGATGCCGAGAAGGATGGAAGCGCCGAAAATGCGCTCATTTGCCGTCGCTTTCACCGGGTCCCCCTTACGCGACAACTTGACCAGATCGAAAAACGGCTGAAGGAGCGCGGGGCCGACCCCGCACTGCAGGCGAGCCCTCACCTTGCAGTCAATGCCTTTGAGCAGCAGCCCGAAAAACAGGGCAAAAACCCCTCCCGGAAATATCGCTAGCTGAAATATCGGGTTTTCTGTCACCAACATGCCGTCCTCTTCCTTTCGACCGGGGAAAACCGGGCACTTGCTGCTCCGGGCTGCATCCTGCCGTGGCTACTCTAGACAAAGACGCAAGAAGAGTTCTGTCGGGCGGGCGACAGTTTGAAAAAAAAGGGGATAAAAAGTGAAAACCCACTGAAAATTCCAGTGGGCAAAGAATCAGAATAGAAAATGAAGGAATGTCAGGAAAGGCTGTTCCAGTCTTTAAGCCGTGGGAGATCCCTGATCAGCAGCGTTCGTCGATTGAGCTTGTCAACGACTCCGGATTTGATCAGTTCGTTAAGCAAGGAGGAAATGGTCTGCCGGGTGGCCCCGACAAGGTTGGCGATCTCCTCAGTGTTTAATCCCAGTTCCACCGAGACCCCTTGGGGATGAGGCATCCCTCTTTCCTCCGCGGCGGTGACAAGGAAATCGACCAGGCGCATTCGCGCATCCTTGAAGGCCAGGCCTTCGATGATGGTAATTGAGTTTTTCAGAAGCTCCCCCAAAACCTTGACCATAACCAGGGCAATCTCGGGGCTTTCAACAACCTTCTGCTGAAACATCCGGGTGCTTCCCGACAATATGATCGACTCATCGAGGGTTTCGGCAAAGGCCCTGGTGTGGGTACTGAAAATATCCCCGGGCTCCAGCAAGGCCAGGGTGAATTCCCTGTCGTCATAAGAGAGGAAGATCCTCAACCGTCCGCTTTTGACGATGAATATGCGATCCCCGTCATCGTAGGGGGTGCAGACGACGGTCTTTTTCGCGCATTTCTGTTCCTTGAAACCTCTGGCGACCTCGGCATACTCAGGCGACTCGAAAAGCCGGAGCAGGTCGATATGTGTCAGTTTCATCTTTGCGGGCATGGCAATTCCTTCGGAAAAGGGATCAAGCGATCAAACACTCTGAAAGCTTACCATCCGGTCCAAACCTGTCGCAACCGTTGCGGTTCAAGGGGCTTTATTCCTGCAGGCGAAAGGTGTAAAGGAGGAGAGACAGAAGAGGGGAAATCGAAAAAAGGCCGTTCCCAATGAAGGAAACGGCCTTTGAATTTCTGGCTCCCCACATTGGATGCTATTGGAACTTTTTTGCCACTTCTCCGCCTGAGATATGGGAATCTGCAATATTAAAATAAGGCCCAGCACTCTCATTTCGTGGAGGACGTTTTTTGTTTCTCTGAGATTCGCCAAAGCCTATATATCCAAGCACGCCAGCGCCTATGTCGAATTAGGCATAATTTGTTTTTATGCCTAATTCGACATAAATTGACTTTATACTTAATTGAGCATATATTATATTTATATTCAATTCGACATGAGAAGCGGAGTTCGAAATCATGCAAAAAGCCACTTCACCTAAAGTTCTTGGCCAGATTCTTAAATCAGCCAGAAGCCAAAAAGGGCTGACTCAGGACGACGCGGGAAATCTGGTCGGGATCACCCAGGCCATGGTGTCGCGCATCGAGCGTGGAGAGTCCAATGCCCGCATTGACACCCTGTTTCGTCTGATGTCGGCGCTGGAGTTGGAAGTGACCATAAAACCGAAAGAAAAGGAAACCGGCCAAAGCGAAGGAGACAACTGGTAAATGGGTCGTAAGCGTCAAAGAGCTGAACTGTGCGCCTACATGAACGGGGAAAAGGTCGGCACCCTTGCCCGCGCAGCCAATGGCAGGCTCGAGTTCACCTATGACAAGTCCTGGCTCGTAAGCAGCTCAGGCCGTCCGCTATCCCTCTCGATGCCTTTGGCGGTGCAGGCCTACGCTGGCGATACGGTTGAAAACTATTTCGACAACCTGCTTCCTGACAGCCAGCCGATCAGAAACCGGATTCAAAGACGATTTGGAGCGGCCTCGAACCGAGGCTTCGATCTGCTATGGCACGTCGGAAGGGACTGTGTCGGCGCATTGCAGCTCCTTCCGGAAGACAGCCCGATCGAGGTCAGAAAAATTGAAGCGGAGCCGCTCAGCGATGCAGCCATCGCCGAAACACTGAAAAACTATCGGACCATGCCTTTGGGGATGCGCGAGGATAAGGATTTCCGCATCTCGGTCGCCGGTGCGCAAGAAAAAACCGCCCTGCTCAAAATCTCAGGCCAATGGCATCTGCCGCTCGGCACAACACCGACCAGCCATATTTTCAAACTACCCATCGGGCATATCGAACACAGCGGCATGGACCTCTCCGACAGTGTTGAAAACGAGTGGCTTTGTCATGCTATCCTCAAGGCCTTCGGCCTTCCCGTTGCCAATACGGAGATGCTCACCTTTGCCGGCATAAAAGCCCTGATTATCGAGCGATTCGACCGCCGCTGGGCAACAGACAAATCCTGGCTGATCCGTCTGCCGCAGGAAGATATGTGCCAGGCCCTGAATGTTCCGCCAGCACTAAAATACGAAAGTGATGGCGGCCCAGGGATTTCGCAGATTATGGATCTGCTGCTCGGCACGACCGACAGTCTGGCCGACCGTCGCCTGTTCATGACCGCAAACCTCATCTTCTGGCTACTAGCGGCCATTGACGGCCATGCCAAGAACTTCAGCATCTTCCTGCTTCCGAGAGGCGGGTTTAAACTTACGCCGCTCTATGATGTTATTTCCGCCTTTCCTCTTGTGGCAAAAAAACAGCTTGAGCAGCGTCGGCTAAAAATGGCTATGGCGCTGACTGGAAAAAACAGACATTACGACTGGAATGCCATGCTCTATCGACACTGGCTCACAACGGCAAAGGCTTGCCACTTCCCCTCAGACGAAATGGAGGAGATCATCGCTGCGGTTCTGGGACGTTTGGATCAAGTGATAGATCAGGTCGGCGGCCAATTGCAAGCCACCTTCCCCGATTCTGTTGCTGGCCCTATTTTTGATGGGATGAGAATGGCACGGGAGAAACTGACCCGCTCTGCTCCGCCGAGAGTACGATAAAAAGACCACAGCAGAAAAAAGGCCGTTTCCATGACTGGAAACGGCCTTTGAATTTCTGGCTCCCCGAGCTGGACTCGAACCAGCGACAAGGCGATTAACAGTCGCCTGCTCTACCAACTGAGCTATCAGGGAATGATTTAACAGGGCGGAATATACGAAATTGCCCCGATGGTGTCAAGGGGTTTTTTAACGCGTGACCATTTACCGCGCCCCTTTTTTCAGATCAACCAAGATCTGCTTAGCCACGGCCTTGAGGGTCTCGAAGACCCCCTCGCCGGTCATGGCGCAGGCGGTGAAATCGGGGACGCCGTCGGGGTTGATCAGTTTGCGCAGCTCTTCGACCGGGGTGATGTTGGGGAGGTCGATCTTGTTGTACTGGATGATGAAGGGGAGGTTTTCCAGCTGATATCCCTGCTCTTCGAGGTTATCCTTGAGGTTTTCGAGACTTTCGATATTGGCATCGAGCCGCTCTTCCTGGGCGTCGGCGACGAACACCACGCCGTCAACCCCCTTGAGGATCAGCTTGCGGGAAGCGTCGTAAAAAACCTGGCCAGGAACGGTGTAGAGGTGGAAACGGGTCTTGAAACCGCGGATCTCGCCAAGGGCGAGGGGAAGAAAGTCAAAAAACAGGGTCCGTTCGGTCTCGGTGGCCAGGGAGATCATCTTGCCCTTGGCGTCGGGGGCGGTCTTCTGGTAGATGTACTGCAGGTTGGTGGTCTTGCCACAGAGCCCGGGACCGTAATAGACGATCTTGCAGTTTATTTCGCGCGAAGCGTAATTGATGAATGACATGGCCTATCCCGTTACCTGAAGAGATTGTCGATATCGTCGTCGGTGATTTCGGCGAAGGGACTCATCTTGTTCCCCTTTTCCGTCTCCTCAGATTTTTTTGCCAGGTCGACAAAAATCCGACTCAGTTCATCGCTGGCTTTTTTGACACGCAGCCGAACCAGGCCGAGGGAACTGCGCTGGTCGAAAATTACGACCAGGATAACCCGACCTGCGACGATGGAAATGTGCAGGTTGTCCTTTTCCCCCTCGTGAAAGAGGATGGAGAACTCTTTTTCGCCGATCAGTTTAGCCAAACCACCGGTTGCGGCGATGTTGCCGGCCGTCAGCGAGGCCAGACTGGTGGTATCCATGTGCTCGGTGTCACCGACGGAAGAGATCAGCTGACCGTTTTTGTCCACCAGGAAAATGACCTTGGAATTGGACTCGCGCAGCAGCCGCTCGATGACAACATTGATTTTCTTGAATTCTTCGTCATACATGACGAAAGAAGGTTGCGAGCCGAACATGTGTTTGCTCCTTGCTGGGGTTTTCTAGCCCGTGACTATATAGCATCTTTTGTGCCAAAAAATCAAGGGGTTTTGCCTGTTTGAAGCCGAACGACGCCCCTGCAGCTCGTCTGCTGGTCGACCAGGGCCGGAAACTCAGCGGCACATGTAACCGATAATTTCTTCGATGAAGTCGGCCCCGTAGCGGGCCGCCTTGTGTTTGCCCACCCCGCTCACCTGCAGCAGCGCCTCAACGTCAGTGGGTCGGCGGGCCGCCATCTCGGCCAGGGTGGCATCGCCGAAAACCACAAAGGGGGGAACGCCTGCCTCGTCGGCCAGCCGTTTGCGCAGCGCCTTCAGCGCACTGAAGAGGCTTTCGTCGTAATCGAACTCTGCGACCTTGCGGCGCCCGGGCTTTTTCTGTTCGCGAAGCTTGACCCGCGGCCGGGCCAGCACCAGGGGATGCTCGCCGCGCAGCAGGGGGCGGGCCTGCTCGGTGAGCTTGAGCACCGAGTAGCTGGCCACGTCCTGGCACAGGTACCCCAGGTGGATCAGCTGGCGGACCAGCGCCCCCCAGTCTTCCTGGCTTTTATCGGCACCGATGCCGTAAGTGGACAGGCGGTCGTGGCCGAGATCCTGGATACGCTGACTGCGGCTGCCGCGCAGCACATCGATGACGTGACCGACGCCGAACCGCTGGCCGACCCGGTAGACGCAGGACAGGGCCTTTTGGGCATCTTCGGTGGCATCGTAGGTCTGCGGCGGATTGAGACAGACATCACAATTGCCGCAGTCCTGCTCGAGACGCTCGCCGAAATAACCGAGCAGCACCCGTCTGCGGCAGGTCTGGGCCTCGGCGAATCCGGCCATGGCGTTGAGCTTGTGCAGTTCGATCCGGTTCTGCTCCGGGTTGCCCCCTTTTTCGATCAGTCCCCTGGAAATCGCGATGTCACCGTAACCGAAGAGCAGCAGGGCTTCGGCCCGCAGCCCGTCGCGACCGGCGCGGCCGGTTTCCTGGTAATAACTTTCGATGTTCTTGGGCAGATCATAATGAACGACGAAACGGACGTTGGGCTTGTCGATCCCCATGCCGAAGGCGACGGTGGCGACCACCACCTGCAGTTCGTCACGCTGAAAAGCCTCCTGCACCCGCTGCCTTTCACCGTCAGGCAAACCGGCGTGGTAAGGGGCCGCCCTGATCCCCTCGGCCTGCAGCCGCGCAGCCACCTCTTCAACCCGCTTGCGCGACAGGGCGTAAACAATCCCCGCCTCCTCCGGCCGCTCCTGCAGAAAAGCCAGCAGCTGGGCCGCCGGCTTGCGTTTGTCGACCACCGTGTAGCGGATGTTGGGCCGGTCGAAACCGGCAATATGGACAGCGGCCTGACGCAGACCGAGACGATCGAGAATATCGGCGCGGGTCTGCGGATCGGCGGTGGCCGTCAGGGCGATCAGCGGCACAGTGGGAAAGTGGCGCCGCAACTGGCCGAGCTGGATGTATTCGGGACGGAAGTCGTGCCCCCACTGGGATACGCAGTGCGCCTCGTCGATGGCAAACAGCGCCACCGCAACCTCTTCGAGCCGCTCGAGAAAGCCGTCGCTCATCAACCGCTCAGGGGCCACGTAAAGCAGGTCAAGGTCGCCCCGGTGCAGGTCGGCCAGCACCTTGCGACTGTCGGCAGCTCCCAGCGACGAGTTGTAGTAGGCCGCGCGCACCCCGTTGGCCCGCAGGGCGTCGACCTGGTCCTTCATCAGCGAAATCAGCGGCGACACAACGATGCCGATGCCGGGCCGGTGCAGCGCAGGAATCTGGTAGCAGAGCGACTTGCCGCCGCCGGTCGGCATCAGCACAAAAGCATCGCTGCCGGCGATCAGTCCGTCGATGATGATCTGCTGGCTGGATCGGAAGGCCCCATAGCCAAAGACATCGCGTAGGGTATCGAGGGGAGTTCCGGTCATGCCTGCCTGCTGTGGAGGAATTTCCCCAGCGCCATGTCGACGGTCCGGATATG
>NZ_JBFHGD010000138.1:0-8632 GCF_041583255.1 Trichloromonas sp.
TCGCCGCCGCCCGCGAGGCGAAGCGGATGGAGCTGCCGCTGGGGGTGCACCTCAACCTGTCCGAAGGGCGGGCGTTGACCGGTGCCATTGGCGGGCTCACCGACTCGGTGGGAGATTTTCCCGGCAAGCCGCAGCTGCGTAAAATTCTGGCGCAAGGCCAGCTGGATCTGAACGGGGTGCGGCGGGAGCTGTCGGCGCAGATCGATCGGCTGTGTCAGACCGGCCTGGTTCCGGACCATCTCGATACCCACCAGCATTTCATGCTTTTTCCCTCCGTTTCGGCACTGGTCATCGAGCTGGCCAGGCAGCAGGGGATAGGCGCCCTGCGCCTGCCGCTGCCGGCCGAGGCGTCGCAGCACGATCCGCCGCCGCCGCTGGGGGACGAACTGGTTCTCTACCGCAGCCTGGCGCCGGCCGTCGCCGAGCTGGTCGCCGCCTCCGGCCTGTTTGCCCCGCAGGGGCTGTGGGGGATGACCTGCCTCGATCGTCTCGATCGCCAGGTGCTGGTTGCGCTGCTCGAGCAGATTCCTGCAGGAACCTGGGAGCTGATGATCCACCCCGGCTTCGTCGATCCCGACCGGCCCTTCTCCGGTGTGGAGCGAGCACGGGAGATGCAGGCGCTGATCGATGCCTCGATCCGCCGCCGGGTCGCCGACCGGCAAATCCACCTGACTACTTTCGGAGCCTGCGCATGCGCATCCTGATCGCCATCCCCAGCCAGGACCGGGCGACCGGAAACTGGGTCACCGGCCGCCGTTTTCAGCGAGGACTGGAGGGGCATGGGCATGTCGTGGCCCTGTGCGACTGTCCTCTCGACCCTTCGGTGCTTGAGGTGACGGTGGCGGCGTTCGTGCCCGATCTGGTCGTGCTGCTGCACGCCTACCGCACCGGGCGTCCCTGGCTGGAGGTGTCCCGGCGGCATCCGCAGCCGTGTATGGTGGTGCTGACCGGCACCGATGTCCATCACGGCATGGCCGACCCCGATCAGGGGCCGTTGATCGAGCAGGTGCTGCGGCAGGCGGGCGCGGTGGTGAGCCAGAATCCGCTGACGAGTGAAACTTTGCGCCGGGAGCGCCCCGACCTGGCCCCGCGGCTGCATTACCTGCCCCCCGGCATCGAGCTGGGCGCCGATCCGTATGCCCTTCGGCAACTCCACGCCATCCCCGCGGATCGTTTTCTGTTTCTCTGCCCGGCCAGCGTCAGGCCGGTCAAGGGAGTGCTCGAACTCATCCACCGGTTCGATTCGCTGGCCCGCCGGCGCAATGATTTCCACCTCGCCTGCTGCGGGCCGATCCTCGATGACGACTACGGCCGCGGGTTTCTGGCCGCCGTGGCCGAGCGGCCCTGGGCTTGCTACCTCGGCGTCGTCCCCGCCGAGGCGATGCCCGCCGCCATGCGCCAGGCCGAGGTGATCGTCAATAACTCGGTCTCCGAGGGGCTGCCCAACGCCCTGCTCGAGGCAGTGGTGCTCGGCCGGGCGGTGCTGGCCCGTGACATCCCCGGCAACGCCGCGATCATCAAATCTGGAATCAATGGTTTGCTGTATTCGGCTGCCGGCGAGTTTGAACACGCCGCCGGGCGCCTGCTCGACGATCCGGAGCTTCTGGCCTCCCTTTCCATTCCCAGCCCGCATAGCTACGCGCCTCAGAATGAGGCCCTTGAACTGGACCGACTCTGTCGGCTGTTCAAGCCTTTCTAGTTTTTCTTTCTTCGCTTCAGGACTGTTTTTCGATGGCTGCTCTGCCCTTGAACATAACTCGGAGCCACGGCCAGGCGGTGCTGTTCAGGGTCGTCAGGTAGACGTGGGTGAGAAGGAAGGCACACAGCAGGCAGCCGCCCAGAAAATGCAGCCCCATGAGAAACTTGATGCTGCCGAACAGGTCGATGACTTTCCAGGGGGGATAGAGGGATTTCAACGCCATGCCGGTGATCATCTGGAGCGGAAAGAGGATCAGCATCACCAGCATGTACAGGGTTTTTTCCAGCGGGTTGAACCGGCTCTGCGGGGTTGCCTGGTGGGGGTCGGGCCGGCCGCGGAAAAAGTGGACGAAATAATGGGCCATCTGCTGCCGCAGCCCGTGGCGCACTTCGCCTTTATGCAGCAGGTAGGTGGAGCCCAGCTTGCTGGTCAGCGTGGTGTAATAGAAAAACCAGAGAAAAAACGAGACGGTCACCAGCAGCCCCGCTTCGTTGTGGACTTTGATGGCCGTGCGGAAACTGGGGAACAGGTGGACATATTCGGCGAAACGGATCTGGGCTCCGCTCAGGATCAGGGTCAGCACGCCCAGGATATGCAGCCAGTGCCATAATCGAATCGGCAAGGGCGTGTTGCATTTGTTGCGGTCGGCGGCCATGGCGACACCCTTCTGCCGGTGACGGGCTGAGGTGGGACGCTAGTGTTTCTCTTCAATTTCCTCCCAACCGTCCCACATCGGTTTGAAGTGTGCCCAGGGCGTGGGGCCGAGGGTGGCCAGGTAGACGTGGGTGATGACGAAGGCGCAGAGGGCGCAGGCGGCCAGGAAGTGCAGGTTGACCATGAGCTTTAGGCCGCCGAACAGGTGGACGAGATTCCAGGCTGGCTGGATGTACAGCAGCCCCAGCCCGGTGAGAATCACCAGCGGCACCAGCATCAGCATGATGACCATGTAGGCCGATTTCTGCAGGGCGTTGAACTTGTTTTCCGGGGTGGCATGATGCGGGTTCTCGCGCCCGCGGAAAAAATTGAAGAAGTAATAGAGCCCCTGACGCCAGAGCCCCTTCTGCAGGTCTTCCTTGCCGGGTACGTACAGCTTGGCCAGGGTGCCGGCGATAACGGCATAATAGAGCAACCAGAGGGCAAACGAGAGGGTTACGACGATGCCGGCCGTGTTGTGCAGGCGGATGGCCGCCTTGTAGGAGCCGAACAGGTTGATGTATTCGGGGAAGCGGATCTGGATCCCGGTCAGTACCAGGGTCACCACCCCCAGCGCATGCAGCCAGTGCCAGATGCGCACCGGGGTCGGATTCAGGTAGATTTTTTTGGTTACCGCCATGGCACGCCCTTTTGCATCCGTAAAAGCGGCGATACGAAAAGGAATCTTTCTGGATGTCCTCTTGTTAAAGGATACACATAAAAAGCTTTCCGACAAGGTCCTTTGGGGGGCATGCCCAGCCTGATCCGCATTGAAGCCCTGCCGCGCGGTGAAGGATTATCGCTTCGTTCTTCGAGTCTTCCGGTGATGCGGTCATCGGCAAGGGTTACGCCTTCTGCGGCATCAGCGAGCCGGCAGACTGAGCCCCCTGATGGTGGTCAAAGCCATTTCTTCTTCTTGAAGAACGCGACCATCGCTCCCGCGACGAGCAAAATAATGATCCAGAAAGCGGCATAACCCCATTGCCAATGGAGTTCGGGCATGTGGTCAAAATTCATCCCGTAGATCCCGGCGATAAAGGTCAGCGGGATGAAGATGGTCGCCATGATGGTCAGCACTTTCATGACCTCGTTCATCCGGTTGCTGATGCTGGAGAGGTAGAGGTCGAGCATGCCGGAAAGGATGTCGCGAAAGGTCTCCACCGTGTCGATCACCTGGATCGTGTGGTCGTAGATGTCTTTGAAGAAAATTTCGGTCCCTTCGGCGAGCAAAGGGGATTCGCAGCGTTGCAGCCCGCTGATGACCTCGCGCAGCGGCCAGACCGATTTGCGCAGCAGGATCATTTCGCGCTTGAGGTTATGGATTTTGTGCAGGGTGGCCGGACCAGGGTTGGCGAGCAGTTCATCCTCGAGTTCCTCGATTTCTTCGCCGACCTTTTCCAGGATCACGAAATAGTTGTCGATGATCGAATCGAGCAGCGTGTAGGCCAAATAGTCGGCGCCCCGCTTGCGGACCCGCCCGCGATTGGTGCGGATCCGGTTCCGCACCCCGTCGAATACATCCCCGGCCTGCTCCTGAAAGGAAATGACCAGCCCGTTCTTGACGACCAGGCTGATCTGTTCGGTGTGGATCTCGCTCTGGTCTTCGGGGAGGAGGAGCATTTTCAGCACCAGGAAAAGATAATCGTCATGCTCTTCGAATTTGGGGCGGTGTCCGGTATTCAGGACGTCTTCAAGAACCAGCGGGTGCAGGTCAAAGCAGGAACCGCATTTTTCCAGGATGTCCACCTGGTGGATGCCGTCGATATTGATCCACTTGACGGACTGGTCGTCTTTTGCGGCAATGCACTCATCGATTGATGCGACGGCTTTTTCCGAAAATTTTTCGGTGTTGTATTCAATCAGTGAGATTTGCGCTGAGTCGACTTTGCGCTCACCGACATGAATCAGGGAGCCGGGGGAGGCGCCGATTTTTTTCGGGTTGGTTCGAATGACCTTCTTGGACATGGAAATGCTCCTTGAAAGGATGTTGGGCAACGCCCCGATGGTCACGGGGACGTCCTTTTTCATTACTGAAATGTTACTCCCGTTTTGTCGATCCGTCCATCCTCGGTTATGGATAACTAATGGAAAGTTTTCGACTAAACGCTTGTCATCCAGGTGTGGAGCGTATAATCTTTACACTGAGAATAGCTCTTGAATGGGAGGTTCGGATGATGATTCTGGTCAGGTACGCAGATGGCAGCTTCCGCAAGGTTCCCGCTGCCCTGCTGGGTAAGTTGATCAAGTCCGGAGAGGTGACCCACTTCAGGCGTGCTTCCGGGTGGGTTGAGGCGACCAGCGAGTCGGTAAGAACCCATTTTTCCCCCCGGTTCAACGGCCCGGAAAAACGGCGCCGTCCTCCCGGAACGGATAAGTGATCCACAGGACAATTGCAAGTCAAGGCCGGGGATGCTCCTGGCCATTTTTTTGTTCAGGTGTTTCTGTAGCCGACACGATTCCCTGTCCTATTATTGCAGGAGGTCTCCATGTTCAAGTGGTTCAAGATTTCATTGCTGGCGCTTCTGCTGGCGTATCCCGGCCTCACCTTCGGTCTCTCCGGGGAGGACGGCCTGCACAGCCTGGTGGTCGGCACCAAGGTGGCGCCGCCTTTTGCGGTCAAGAACGATCAGGGGGTATGGAGCGGCATGAGCATCGAGCTCTGGCGTGAAATAGCCGCCGATGCCGGCCTGTCGTACGAATTCGAAGAACGGGATCTGGCCGGACTGCTGGAGGGGCTGCAGGACGGCTCTCTCGATGCCGCGGTGGCGGCCCTGACCATCACCGCGCGGCGCGAGGAAATGATGGATTTCAGCCATCCGTTTCACACTTCGGGGCTCGGCATCGCGGTTCTGGCCGATGACACGGGGGGCTGGCTGCAGGTTCTCGAACGGTTCTTCTCCCCTGAGTTTCTCAAGGGGGTCGGTTCTCTCGGGCTGGTGCTGCTGCTGTTCGGTTTTCTCGTCTGGCTGTTCGAGCGCCGGAAAAATCCGGACCAGTTCGGCGGCGGGGTGCTGAAGGGGATCGGTTCCGGTTTCTGGTGGTCGGCGGTGACCATGACCACGGTCGGTTACGGCGACAAGGCTCCCGCCTCGCTCGGGGGGCGACTGGTGGCCATGATCTGGATGTTCGCGGCGATCATTATCATTTCCAGCTTTACCGCGGCGATCACCTCGTCATTGACCGTCAGCCGCCTCGAATCAAGAATTCGGGGCCCCGAGGATCTGGCCCGTGTGAGGGTGGCCAGCGTCCCCTCTTCGACCAGCGCCGCCTACCTGGAACGGGAACATATCGCCTACAGCCACTATCCTGACCCGGCGGCTGCCGTGGCGGCCCTGTCGGCAGGCAAGGTCGATGCGGTGGTCTACGATCTGCCGATCCTTCGCGACCTGGCGGTGAACGGCGATGGTTCGGTCATGGTGCTGCCCAAGGTGTTCGAGCGCCAGGATTACGGGATCGGCCTGCCGGCGGGCAGTCCCCTGCGCGAATCGGTCAACCGCATCCTGCTGGAGAAAATCAACTCCCCCTGGTGGGACGATATCCTCTACCGCTACCTGGGGACGGTACGCTAGGGCTGCGCCTGCTCTCCCTGGCAGCGCCGCCGGTTACGTCGTTTCCGTGCAGCCGTAGCAGCGCCGGGTTTTTTCCAGAACCTCGTCGCGCTGTTGCGCGGAAATCCAGCCGAACTCGAGCAGGATGTCCCCGAGCAGGCGGTGCGGACGCCCTTCCATGTCGTCATCCAGTTGTCGGATCATCGCCTGGCGCAGCTGGGTCGGGGTGATGTACCCGAGCTTGACGGCGATCATGCCGAACCTTGGTGAATGGGGGTCTCTTCGAGGCAGCATTCCCAGCCTCCTTTCGCGAATAGACTGAAAATCAGAAGCGGTACCGGCGAAAAGGCTTAACCTGCCGGGTCTTGATCATTTCACGCGGCTCAAGCGGATGCGTCTGTTGAGCGGATGTGGCGGATAGGGGCGCCGGGCCCACGCCTCTCAATGAGCAAAATGAATGCCGTTTTGGTTCCCGGCTGGTTCGTAGAAATAAACAAGCCCCGCCTTGAAGGGCGGGGCTTGTCAGTGTTGCGAGGTCATGTGACCCAAAAGTGCGGGTTGCGATTACTTCTTGTGGCAGTCGCCGCACTTGGTGGGGCCGCTCTGGGCCTTGTGGCAGTCTTTGCACAGGGCGTGAGCGGAGTTCTTGTCAAGCTCGATCATGGCCGGCTCGCCCTGGTGGCAGGCTTCGCAGCCGAGCTGGTCGGCATGGGTTTTGTGGTTGAAGGTGACGTTGCCGTTCTTGGCTTCCATAACGACGGTGTCAGTAGCCAGGGCAGCGGTGGCGGCGAAAGCGACGAGCATTGCAGCAACAAGCAGTTTTTTCATGATGAGACTCCTGTGAAATGGGGGATTAAAGACAGGTGATAAAATAAGGGGGAATCCGTTGCTAGTCAAGGAGTTTTTGCTGATGCGGCGCCATGTTACGCGTTTCTAATCTCTCCTGCGGAGATTGATAGCCGGATCTGGGGCCGCCATCTTCCGCGGCTGCCGGCTGGTTTTCGTCTGCCCGGATGGTAAACTTTCGGTATTGGAATTTGTGCCGATTTGAAGGATTCTGGGAGGGTTTTCCCATGCCAAGCGATGTTGAAATCGCCAGCAAGTTCAGTCCCCGCCCGATCGGCGAGATTGCCGCGTCCCTTGGTATTTGCGAAGACGATCTGCTCCCCTGCGGGCGGCACCTGGCCAAGGTTCATCTGCGCGCCCTGAGCCAACCGTCTTCCCGCAAGGGGCGGCTGGTTCTGGTGTCGGCCACCACGCCCACGGCCTCCGGCGAAGGCAAGACCACCACGAGCATCGGTCTTGGCCAGGCCTTTTCCCGCCTGGGGGAGTCGGTCTGCCTGGCCCTGCGCGAGCCCTCGCTCGGCCCCTGCCTGGGGATGAAGGGGGGCGCCACCGGCGGCGGCTACAGCCAGGTCATGCCGGCAGACCGCATTAACCTGCACTTCACCGGCGATTTTCACGCGATCACCAGTGCCAACAACCTCCTTTCCGCCGCCATTGACAACCACATCTACCACGGCAACGAGCTCGGCATCGATCCCCGTCAGGTGGTCTGGCGCCGGGTCATGGACATGAACGACCGCAGCCTGCGCCACATCGTGGTCGGCCTTGGCGGCAAGGGGCAGGGCATCCCCCGGGAGGGCGGTTTCGACATCACCGCGGCTTCCGAGGTGATGGCCATGCTCTGCCTGGCCGAAAATATGGCCGACCTGCGGCGGCGTCTCGACAGGACCCTGGTCGCCTTCAGCTACGGCGGCGAGCCGGTTCGGGCCAGCCAGCTGCAGGTGACCGGCGCCATGCTGGCACTGCTGCGCGACGCGATCCATCCCAACCTGGTACAGACCCTGGAAGGGACGCCGGCATTCATTCATGGCGGCCCTTTTGCCAATATCGCTCACGGCTGCAACAGCCTGGCGGCGACCCGGATGGCGATGCACCATGCCGACTGGGTGATTACCGAAGCCGGCTTCGGTTTCGACCTGGGGGCAGAAAAATTTTTCGATATCAAGTGCCGGCTGGCCAACCTCGACCCGGTGGCGGTGGTGCTGGTCACCACCGTGCGGGCGCTCAAGATGCACGGCGGCAGGGATAAGGCCGAGTTGGGGGAGGAAGACCTTGACGCGCTGTTCCTGGGGCTCGCCAACCTCGACAAGCACATCGAAAACGTCGGCAAGTTCAACAAGCGGCCGGTGGTGGCGCTCAACCGGTTTGCCGGCGACAGCGAAGCCGAAGTCGCCCTGGTCCGGGCCCGCTGCCGGGAGCAGGCGGTTCCCTTCGCCCTCTGTACCCATCATGGTGATGGCGGTGCCGGGGCCCTCGAGCTGGCCCGGCTGGTGATGGCCGTGGCCGCGGACAGCGAACCCTTTGCACCGCTTTATCCCCTTGACCTGCCGGTGGTCGAGAAGGTGCGTATCATCTGCCGGGAAATCTACGGAGCCGACGATGTCGCCTTCACCCGGCAGGCGGAAAAAGATTTGCTGCAGGTCGAACGGCTGGGGCTCTCAGGGCTGCCGGTGTGCGTCGCCAAGGCACCCAGTTCCCTTTCCGACGATCCGGCGCTGCGCGGTCGGCCGCGCAGGCAGAGATACCACCGGGCGTCAGGCGGAGTTCGGCCGCGCTGATCTGGCGGGCCGGGCGGATGCGCCCTGCCCCCTGTCGGCGGTCGAGAAGAAATCGATCACCATTTCCA
>NZ_JBFHGD010000139.1:0-8628 GCF_041583255.1 Trichloromonas sp.
CACTACATGGCCCAGGTCAAGCAGTTTGACCTGCTCAGCCGGGAAGAGGAATACGAACTGGCCAAACGCTATCGGCGGGATGGCGACCTGGAGGCGGCCCACCGCTTGACCTGCGCCAACCTTCGCTTTGTGGTCAAGGTGGCGATGGAATATCGCAACTACGGCATGAAGCTGCTGGATCTGATTCAGGAAGGAAACATCGGCCTGATGATGGCCGTCAAAAAATTCGACCCGGAGCGGGGCATTCGTCTCATCTCTTATGCCGTCTGGTGGATTCGCGCCTATATTCAGAACTATATCGTCAAAACCTGGTCACTGGTCAAAATCGGCACCACCCAGGCCCAGAAGAAACTTTTCTTTAAACTCAAGCAGACCCAGGCCACCCTGCTGCGCTTGACCGGCAGGGAAGACCATGACGAATTGGCACGGGAACTCGAGGTGCGCAACGAAGACGTTGAAGAGATGGTGACCAGAATGGCCGCCCGCGACACGTCGCTGAACGTCGAACTGGTTGAGGGGGAAAGTTTCACCCTGCTGGAAACCCTGGCGGACGAAACCGACAACCAGGAAACCCGCCTGCTCGAACACGAGCAGCAGCAGATGCTGTCGGGCCAGGTTCAATCAGCCCTCAGCCGCCTCAACGAGCGGGAGAGACAGATTATCCACGACCGGATACTCAGCGACTCGCCCCGAACCCTGCAGGAACTGGCCGACGACTACGGGATCAGCCGTGAGCGGGTCAGGCAACTGGAGAAAAATGCTCTCTGCAAAATGAAGGGAGCCTTGGAACCCGCCTCTCAGTTCTGAATATGAATAGAGGAGATTCCGGCAGGGTTTCTCCCGGTTGACGGGCACAGAAGACACAAATGGCATTGACAAAAAATGCCTCATCCCGTACTTTCTAGTGATTCGCTATCATTAAACTTTTAAGGATAGATACTCCATGAAAAACCTGTTTGCCGCTTTTGTTGTGCTGTTGCTGGCAACTGCATGTGCATCGACTGTCGTCCCCCCACCCAAAACGGCTGACCACTACCTTCAGGAAGGTGAAACCTTCTTCGAGCAGGGGCTTTACGACGACGCCATTGCCAACTGGGAAAAAGTTCGAGACAGCTACTATTCGCCGGAACTGAATACCCTGGCCGAGATGAAGATTGCCGAGGCATATTTCCTTTCCGAGCGCTATATTGAAGCGGCAACGGCCTATGAAGACTTTCTCAAGCAGCACCCTAACCATCCCCGCACCGCTGAACTTCTGAATCAGCTGGGACTCTCCTATTACAACCAGATCCTCACCCCCGACCGGGATCAGACAGCAACCAAAAATGCCCTGGTAACCTTCAACGATCTGCTGAAGCGATTCCCCGACTATCCCCGTCAATACGAATTGAAGGAAAAAATCGCTCAGTGCCAGGATCGACTGGCCGAACACGAAATGATCGTCGGCAATTTCTACCTGCGGACGGAAAAGTACCAGGCCGCCGTCAACCGGATCAGCCCGATTTTCAACCGCTATCCTGACTACAGCAAGAAAGACGAAGCCTACTACTATCTCGGCCATGCCTACCTGATGCTGGAAAACCGTCAACAGGCCGCTAATGCCTTCAATATCCTGTATCGTGAATACCCTTCCAGCAAGTATGTGCTGGCCGCCCAGAAACTGGTGGAAAAAGAGTACTGACCCGGCTCTTTTGAGCGACCAGGAGTTCAGCGGTCGGCACGCCCCCCCCGAAGACAAGTCGCGATCCACCGGTTTCGAATGGATCGATCATGAGCCGTAGATTTTCAGCTTCTGCTGCATAGACCCGCGCCTCCTCTCGTAAAATTCCCGTTTTCAGCCGAAAAGCCCCGCCACCTCATGGTCGCCGGGGCTTTTTGGTAACACCCCCCCTCCTACACAAATCATCGCGTCAATAGACCATCGGCAGTTAGTAAATTCCAATTAGTACCACATTAACCACACTTATCATTTACCGAGGGTAAACCTATATTCACTCAAGATAAAACGTATACGCAACCACACTCAATGAGCGATAACTATCAATTATCACTATGTAACAGCGGTTCACTGCGACAAAAAATAAGTCCCGGTGAACAACGACCAAATAAGCGGACACCAATCTATCTCCCCCAATCGAAAGTCCCCACAGCACATATCGGAAAAAACTGTTTTTACGAGACTTTTTGCTTCCGGCAGGAATAAAAAACCCGTCCAGCAGAAGATTTGCGGATATGTTTTACCATAAGTGAATGAGAGAAGTTTTTCCTTGACTACTGCACTCACCGCATTATATAAGTCTCACCTATAACAGGATTATAGAACCATCAGCTAGCCATTGCAGTTTTGGCCGAGAACGACCGTAGTCTTAGTGCAAAAACAGACAACGATTACGGCAACGCTCGGCATATCCGTAAAATTCAATGAAGGAGAGAGAAGATGTCCGAGTTCGGTACCCTGGAAAGTCGCGTTCGTCGCAAGTCGCTGCTCAGCAAAGTCATGAAGGCTGCGGACACCATTCCGCTGTTCAAGGCCGGCATGAACCTGGCCTGGTCCGGCTTTACCCCGGCTGGCTATCCTAAAGAAGTACCCATCGCGCTGGCCGACCACGTCGAAGCCAACAACCTGCAGGGCAAGCTGAAGTTCAACCTGTTCATCGGTGCCTCGGTCGGTGCCGAGACCGAAGACCGCTGGGCGACCCTCGACATGATCGACCGCCGCTGGCCCTACCAGACCGGCAAGAACATCGCCGCCGGGATCAATGCCGGCCGCATCCGCATGGGCGACAAGCACCTCGGTCACTATGCCCAGGACATCAGCTACGGCTTCTATACCGAAAACGGCCGCTACGACATCGGCATCATCGAAGTTTCGGCCATTACCGAAGATTGCGGCCTGGCCCTGACCACTTCCTGCGGTATCGTCGCCGAGATGATCAACCTCTGCGACAAGATCATCATCGAGGTGAACACCGGACAGCCTTCCTTCGAAGGGATGCACGACATCCACATGCAGCAGAAGCCGCCGCGTCGGGCCCCGTTCCTGATCACAGCAGCCGACAGCCGCATCGGCACCCCGTACGTTCCCTGCGACCCGGACAAAATCGTTGCCATCGTCGAGTCGAAGCGCCGCGACAAGGGCCGCGCCTTCGCCGAAATGGACGACACCTCCGATGCCATCGCCGGCCACATCATGGACTTCTTCGCCCATGAAGTGAAGCGCGGTCGCCTGCCCGAGAACCTGCTGCCGCTGCAGTCGGGCGTCGGCTCGATCGCCAACGCCGTTGTCGGCGGCCTGGCCAAAGGTCCCTTCAGCAACCTGTCGGTCTACACCGAGGTACTGCAGGACACCATGCTCGACTTCTTCGACGGCGGCAACCTGCGTTGCGCTTCGTCCTGCTCCCTCTCCCTGTCGGAAAACCCGGGTTTCCCCCGTTTCTTCGACAACTGGGAAAAGTACTTCAGCAAGATCACCCTGCGCCCCCTGTCGATCGCCAACGCCCCTGAGCCGATCCGCCGCCTCGGCGTCATCGCCATGAACACCCCGGTTGAGTTCGACATCTACGCCCACGCCAACTCGACCCTGGTCGGCGGCACCCGGATGATCAACGGCCTCGGCGGTTCCGGCGACTTCCTGCGCAACGGCTACCTGAAGATCATGCACAGCCCGTCGGTCCGCCCCAGCAAAACCGATCCCCTCGGCATCACCTGCGTGGTTCCGAAGGCACCCCACGTTGACCACACCGAGCACGACCTTGACGTGCTGGTCACCGAGCAGGGCCTGGCCGACCTGCGCGGTCTGGCGCCGAAGGACCGCGCTAAAAAAATCATCGAAAAGTGTGCTCACCCCGAGTACAAGCCGATTCTTACCGACTACTTCGAAATGGCCAAAAAAGAGACCATTGCCAAAGGGGTTGGCCACGAGCCGCAACTGTTCGACCGCGCCTTCAAGATGCAGCTCAACCTGGCACAGAACGGCACCATGAGAATCAAGAACTGGGACATCAAGATCGACCTCTGCGAATAGTCCCTGTTGCTGCTCCAGATCAAAGCCCCGCCGGGTCTCCCCGGCGGGGCTTTTTCATGCTTGTTCACGGGCATCTGCCGCTCCTGTCATTGACTGAACTGACGGTATCTGCTAGAGTCCGGGACGTTCTACCATGTCAATCCAAAGGAGCACTTCCCATGAGTGAAAAAAACCCTGTCGTCCTGATGAAAACCTCCATGGGCGACATCACCATTGAACTGGACGCCCAACATGCCCCGGTTACCGTGAAAAACTTTCTGGACTACGTACAGGACGGATTTTACGAAGGCACGATCTTCCACCGGGTGATCAACAGCTTCATGGTTCAGGGCGGCGGCATGACAGCGGACATGAAAGAGAAGAAGAACAAGGCCCCGATCAAAAACGAAGCGGACAACGGCCTCAAAAATGTTCGCGGCAGCCTCGCCATGGCCCGCACCCAGGTGGTCGACAGCGCGACCTCCCAATTCTTCATCAATGTCGTGGACAATGACTTTCTCAATCACCAGTCGAAAACGCCGTCCGGCTACGGCTACGCGGTCTTCGCCAAGGTCATCGATGGAATGAACGTCGTCGATGAGATCCGCAAGGTCAAAACCGGCAACAAGGGCTACCATCAGGATGTCCCCGCTGAGCCGGTGACCATAGAAAAAGTCAGCTTGCTGATCGCCGAATAACTTTCGCAAGTACAGCAAACAAAAAGCCGGGGGAAGATTCCCCGGCTTTTTTCGTTGGTACCCCGTCGCGCCTGTGTTAGATTCATGACAATCTAATACGCTGTTATATTTGCATTTCGCAAAGGATAACCGGTGCCTGGCAAACATCTGAACGACAGGCTGTTCAGGGCCTATTACTTCTTAAAATTCTACCTCTTCCGCAAGGAACGCCAGGCCCGTAAAGCCGCGGGCCCCGGACGGGGATTCGTCGGCATCCAGATTGACGGCCTCTCCTATCCGCACCTGAAAATGGCCCTCGCCCGGGGCTATCTGCCCAACATCCAGCGCCACCTGAACCGTGGCTTTGTCGCGCGGGAATACCAGGCTGGCTTGCCCAGCACCACCCCAGCCGCCCAGGCCGCCATTTTCTACGGCGACAGCAGGGGCATCCCCGCCTTCCGCTGGTTTGAAAAGAGCAGCGGACAGCTGATCAGCTGCAACGATCCCGATCATGTACAGCATTTTCGCGAAAACCTGTTTACCGGCAAAGCCGGGGTTTTGTCCGGCGGCTCATCCTACTCCAACATCATTGACGGTGGTGCGGCACGCAGCATCTTCACCGTATCCTCACCCCACCCGCAAACCCTGTTCGGCCGGTTCGGGGGGTTTCGCTTCATGGTCCTCTCAATCCTGCATCCACTGCGCATCTGCCGCATGGGCGTGGCCACGGTAGCCGAATACGTTACCGACATTTTTGAGCGCCTGCATTACCGTAAAACCCGCCCCTGGCGGGTCAGTGAAGGGCTGTTCCCGCTGATCCGCATTTTCTGCAACGTCATCCTGCGCGAGCTGCAGACCTTCGGCGTCATTGCCGACATCTATGCCGGCGTCCCTTACATCTACACCACCTACAGCGGCTACGACGAACTCGGCCACCATTTCGGCCCCGGTTCAACGGCGGCCCTGAGAAGCCTGCGTCACACCGACAAGCGGATTGGTGAAATCATGCGCATGCTCAGGCACGCGCCAGGAGCGGATTACCAGCTGGTCATCCTTTCCGACCACGGCCAGACTCCGGGATACCCTTTTCACAACCGCTTTGGAGCAACCCTCGGCGACGCCATCAGTGCCTTTTTGAAAAAAAACCAGCAGGCGGCCGTGTCAGCCGGGCCCCTCGACTTCACCCGTATCCAGCTGGGCTACCTGCGCGACGAGCTGGATGCCCGACCTGGGGGCTGGCGCAACCGCCTTTACCGTGCGACCAAAAACCTGATGCAGAAAAAAATTCGGGCCCTGGTCCCTGAAACGATCAAGGTCGACCAGGAAGGGGGAGTGGTCGTCACCTATTCCAGTTCCCTGGCCCACCTGTACATAACCGGCAGTCGGCAGCGCCTGAATGCCATCGAGGTCGAGTCGGCCCAGCCGTTGCTGGTACGCTTCCTCAGCCAGCACAAGGGAATCGGGTTCGTTCTGGCCAAAGGAATCGGCAACGAGACCTGGTGTTATCACGACGGCGGCCATACCTGTGCTTCGGCCGAATCGCCGCCGCCTGAAGCGGAACTTGAGTTTTTGCGCCCCTACGGCAACCCCGTGGAGTTGTGGACCCGGCTCTGCCAGTTTGCCATGGACGACGCCTGTGGCGACCTGATCCTGTTCGGGGCCTACGACGGTGAACGGATCGCCTGCTTTGACGACCAGGTGGGTGGCCACGGCTCGGTCGGCGGCGAGCAGTCACGCCCCTTCCTGATCCTGCCCAAGAACCATCCCCTGCAGGAGAAGACACAACTGGTCGGCAACGAATTCCTCTATTACGACGTTTTTGCCCCCTGCCGAACCGAACTCACCCCTTGACCGCCATCACATACTTGAGGTAGCGCCCCTCGGGAAAGGTCAACGGAAAGGGAAAATCCTCCGGCTGCCCCATCACCCGAACCACCCGCAAATCACATTGCTGCTGCAAGGCGCCGCGGCGCAACTCCTTGAGGTAGTCGGCCAGATCAACCTTCTGGTGATTTGAAGAGGTAATCAGCAGCCCCCCGTCCGCCAGCAGCGGCAGGGCGGCCGCAACCAGGTCGGAGGTGCCGCCGCGGGTGGTAAACCGGCTTTTCTTGGTAGTGGAAAAGGACGGCGGATCCATCAGGATAATGTCGAACTGCCGCCCCTGCCCCTGCAGCTGCCGCAGCGCCTTCAGGCAGTCATCGACGATGAATTCGTGACGGCGGGGATTTTGCCGGTTGATCGAGAAGTTCTCCTCGGCCCACTTCAGGTAATACCCGGAGGCATCCACACTGGTTACCCTGGTGGCCCCGGAACAGGCGGCCGCAACGGAAAACGCCCCGGTGTAGGCAAACAGGTTGAGGACGTTCTTTCCCGCCACCCGCCCCATCAGGTCCCGGCGATTGGCCCGCTGGTCGAGGAAAAGCCCGGTATTGAGCCCCTCTTCGAGCTCGACCAGAAATTCCAGTCCGTTTTCCTGCACCTGCAGTCGTCCGCGACAAGCCGAACCGGCCAGCAGCCTGCTGAACTTTTTATTCTCGGAAACCGCTTCGAGTTCGCGGGTCTTCTGGGGCCGCCGTTTTTCGTAAATCCCTTTGGTTTGACACTCTTTCTCCAGCACCTGGACCAGCATCGGCAGGTGCGGACTCCAGCTCTCCGCATAGAGCTGAACCATCAGGTAATCACCGTAACGGTCGACCGTGAGCCCCGGCAGGCCATCCCCCTCGCCGTTGATCAGACGATAGGCCGTGGTCCCTGACAGGTCGAGGTGCCGTTCACGCAGCTGCCGGGCTCGCACCACCTTGCTCCGCAGCCACTCCTTGTCCAGCTTCATCGGTCCGAATTCGAGTACCCGGGCCACCACGTGGGCACTCGGTTCAAGCAGGGCCATGGCCAGCAGCTTGCCCTGCTCGTCAGTGAGCGGCACCAGCTCGCCCGGCCTGGCCTGAGGCCAGCGCCTGGTATAGCGGTCAGTCAGCACCCAAGGGTGACCGAGCTCAAACATGCGGGCCGTCTCGGGCCCAACGATAAAATGCCGATCCTTCATGGGATACCTTTCTGCGAACAGGATTGTTCGGTCCGGATTGTAGCGGATAGGCGGTCACAGGCCAAGCGCAAAAACCTTGAGCGCGCGCCGACCTTCTATGCTAAACTCCTGGCGCTTTGGCAAATACCTTCAAGGAGCGCGTAATGAGCGAACAACCGAAAACCAAGGGGGAACTGGTCATAGAGAAGATCATGGAGGAGCTTGACCCGGCATCTGACCGCTACCAGGTGCTGGCCGTGGCCAGCACGTTCAAGTCATCGTGGGTCGCCCTCGGAGAGAAACTGCTGCAGGTCAAGCGAAGCGGCCTGTTTCAGCAGTGGGGATACGAGAATTTCGAGGATTACTGCAGCCGCGAAGTCCGTATCAAGAAACCGACCGCACAGAAGCTGACCCTCGCCTACAGTTTTATCGAAAAAGAAGAACCGCAGATGATGACCCGGCACACCGAACTGAAGCCGCTGCCGGACTACCGTTCGGTCGAACTGCTGCGCCAGGCCCGGGAAGAAAAGGACTTTTCCAGCGAAGAATATGCCGACCTGCGCCGGGCGGTGGTCGAGGAAAACCGCAGCCACCCGACGATCCTCAAACGCTTCAACGAGGTGGCTGCAAACAAAGCCGGAGCGGCGGCGCCCTCCCCGCTTGAACAGATCAAGTCAGGCCTGAGTGCCGCCCGCAGGCTTGCCAACATCTTGGATCAGATCGAGATCGTCCCGCAACAGCATCGGGACGACCTCGAGAGCCTTTCGGCCTGGCTGCAGGAGAACCTGGAACGCCTCGCAGCCGACGCCCCGGCGTTTTAAAAAGCCAAGGGCAGCAACCGGTAGGTAAAGGCCAGCAGCAGGGTCCCTGAGACACAGAGGGCCAGGTAGAGCAGCAGAACCCGCTTGCGAAACATGGAGATGAAG
>NZ_JBFHGD010000140.1:0-8594 GCF_041583255.1 Trichloromonas sp.
AATGGATCGGCCATGGCCGATCCATTTTTATTTCAATCCGCAAAGACGATAACCTGTGATTAGTTTGGCGTAATGTGCTGTGATTTTCAGGCTCTTGCTGTTGACCGGACGCTGATTGGTGTTAGCATGAAGAGTCTCCTGATAAACTGCCCGGGTTTCGAAACGGGAGGTTAATCGGGGCGTCCGCCAAAGGGGGGGATATGAAAAAGAGTCTGGTTGCCGTGCTGCTGCTGTTTTCTGCGATCGCTTATGCCGAAGGTGCGTACTGGTACGTATCGAGTTACGAGATTTTTCGAACCATTTCCGGGGGGAACGAGGCGCGGGTGACCGTGGTCATGTCCGAAGAGACGACAGCTGGCGCCCTGTTTGCGCCAAGCAAGGTGTGCGGGGTTACGACCAAGGGGAAAACGGTCTGTTCCTCCGTCAGCATTTCGGAGCCGATAGCCAAAGGGGAGCGTCGCTCCTTCCTGGTAAAACTGCCGGCAACCGCCGAACCGCTGACTTCAGCCTGGTTCGAATAGTTGCTCCGGGTTTTGTCGTGGCGGTGTTAATTCGCAGCCTTGCCGGGCGCGGGAATGATTTGCGAAAACCCCTGATCGCCCTGCCCGAATAAAATTCGCGGCCGTGAACTGTTGCTACAAAACGGCAACGTTGCGAATCCCCTCGGGCCGCCACGCCGGGGAGATTACGTGGCTCGCTTTTTCTTTCTGGTCGAGCAGGCTGCCGAACATCAGGGTGAATTCGCCGTAGCGATCATTCACCCGGTCCATGGATTCCGCCAGTCTCTGTTGTATCCCGTCCTCCCCAAAAAGCGGTAACTGCCGGGCCTGCCGCTGGAGTCCCGAAAGCCGCACCCCGAGCAGGCGCACCGGTTGATCCAGTTCCATGGAGTCAAGGATGCGGATGCTGGCCCGGTAGATGTCATCGCTGTGATGGATGGCCGTTGCCAGGGTCTGCTGGCGGCTGAAGGTCGTGAAATCGGCGTAACGGATGGTCAGCGTCACCGTTCGGCCGCGCACCTCGTATCTTCTGGCCCGGCGGCCGACCATTTCCGCCAGCTGCAGCAGAAACTTCAGAATAGTCTCCCGCCGCCGGATATCCTCCCGCAACGTCATGCTGTGCCCCACCGTTTTTACTTCAGCCTCCTGTGCGGGAGAACGCACCGGGGAGAGATCGATGCCCCGGCCCATCCTCTGCAGCTGTTCCCCAATGATGCCGAATTTACGGGTCAGTATCCACGGCGGGAACCGGCCCAGCTGCCCGCAGGTGGCCACCCCCAGCAGGTGAAGCTGGCGCTCGGTTTTTCTGCCGATGCCGCAGAGTTCCCCGATCGGCAGGTCTTCGAGCACCCGCGGGATGTCCGCGGCGGCAATGATGGTCAGTCCGTCGGGCTTCCGCATTTCGGAGGCCAGCTTGGCCAGCAGCTTGTTGGGGGCGATGCCGACCGAGCAGGTGAGGCCGTAGCGGGCCTTGATCCGCGCCTTGATCAGGCAGGCGATGCGCTCGGCCCCGCCGAACATAATCAGCGACCCGCTGATGTCGAGAAACGCCTCATCGATGGAAAAAACCTCCACCTGCGGCGTGTAATCCCGAAAAATGTCTATGATCCGTGATGACATCCAGGTGTAGAGGCGGTTGTTGGCCGGCACCAGGATCAGCTCGGGGCAGCGGGCCCGGGCTTCGCCAACCGTCAGCCCGGTTTTGACGCCCCGGGCGCGGGCTTCGTAGGAGGCCGTCAGGATCACCGTCCGCTGCTCGCTGCCGGTTACAGCGACCGGCTTGCCCCGCAGGGCCGGGTTGGACTGCTGGGCCACAGCGGCGAAAAAAGCGTTCATGTCGATGTGCATGATCACCCGATCATTCATAGGGCGTCGATCTGCTCCAGTTGCCAGGTGGTGTCGGCGAGGTCGTAGACCAGTTCATAAAGAGCGCCGTCGTCGGTGACATAAAAATGAATGCGGGCGGCCGCGCCCTGCTTGTCCTGCCAGATGTTGGTGATCTGGCGGATGGTGTGCTTCTTGCGGTTGAGGTCGAACCAGACCGGGGTGATCCGGCTGCCCGGGCCGTGAATCGCCCCCACCCGTATGCCGTTGCGCTGCTCTTTCATGGTTCAGTCCAACTCGCGGTAGATGCCGATGAGCTTGCCGACGATGGTCAGCGCCTGCTGCCCGGGGGAGACGATGATCGGCGCCATGGCCGAATTCTCCGGTTGCAGGCGGATGTGCCCGTGCTCCCGGAAAAAACGCTTCAGGGTGGCCTCGCCGTCCAGAATGGCGGCGACGATATCGCGGTTATCCGCGGTCGCCTGCGGCCTTATGATCGCCAGGTCGCCCGGGCAGATATGGGCGTCGATCATCGAATCGCCCGAAACGCGCAGGATGAAGGCATCGCTGGCCTTGACCAGCGATGCGTCCAGGGTCAGGTAGCTTTCGATATCTTCAACCGCCAGCTGCGGCAGCCCCGCGCGGATAGTGCCGACCACCGGAAGGCTCATTGTCGCGGCGGCGGGGGTTCGCAGGGTAATCCCCCGCGAGCTGCCCGCATGGCGCAGGATGTAGCCCTTTTTTTCCAGCGCCGAGAGGTGGCGCAGTACCCCGAGATTGCCGGAAACTTCAAGGTGGCCGGCAATCTCCTGCAGGGTCGGCGGATAACCCCGGCGGTCGATATGGCCGCGGATAAAATCGTAAACCTGCTTCTGGCGGTTGGTCAGCGCATCCATGTAGAAACCCTCCATAGTAACTAAATAGTAACTACCATCGGAGCCAGGTGCTGTCAAGGGGATTTGCTGTCAGCGGTAGGCTGTTTAACGTAAATCTGGACGTTTACGTCGTTGTCGGCACTGACAATGAAAATGAGGCCCATCAGCAGAGTCAGGAGATGACCGTAGCGTGCGCAAGGGGTATTTCGTCTCGGTGGGCATGGATATTGCCTCTTGTAATGGGTCGATGCTTTTGCAGGGGGAAAAGTGACCATTCGGGTCTGTTGCGTTCAGGGAGAGTCCCTGTAAGACGGGCTGCCGCATAAGGAAAAGTCAAATAATCGGTGTGATTACATTCTTCGATTCAAATTTTTGACACACCTCCTCGGTTTGTTTAGGTCAATTGTGCCAAGGGTGTTTTCAGAACCATAAGGATTTACCGATTCAAGGGACCCCGAAGGCAGGACGGCTGTTGAGCAGACCTTAACTGATTCGGGGCGTTTCTCCGACGGCTTATGCATGTGCCCGGAATGGGACAAAGCTCATGGGCCGCGAGCGGTTTTCTCTGGCAATCAGCCGATTCCAGTAAGGATTAGCGATGGGCGAGACAATTAAAATTCTTTTTGTTGATGATGAGAAAAATGTTCTCAGTTCCCTCCGCCGGCTCTTTATGGATAGTGAATATGAAATCTTGACGGCAGAGTCCGGGACCGCGGGCCTCGAGATTTTACGCCAGGAGGAGGGCATTCAGGTGCTCCTCTCCGATTACCGGATGCCAGAAATGAACGGGGTCGATTTTTTGCGGGCCGCGTGTGAAATGAAGCCGGACACGGTTCGGATTGTCCTGTCAGGTTATGCGGACACGGCCGCCGTTGTTGCCGCCATCAATGAGGGGCAGATCTATAAATTCATTCCCAAACCATGGAATGAAGATGAACTGAAACTGACCATTGAGCATGCCCTGGAACGGTTTCATCTGCGCAGGAAAAACAGGCTATTGCTGGATGAGTTGAAAAAAACCAATCAAAAACTGCAGTTTGTTAATGAATGTCTCGAAGCGACGGGCGCGGAAATTACCTCCGAACTGGTAACCCACAACAGGGCTCTCCGGGGGGCGACGAAAATTCTCGATGATCTTCCGGTGGGGGTCCTCGGGCTTGATGAAGACGGGGTTGTTGTGTACAGCAACCGGATGGTGGCCGAGATTTTTAATGCTTCTGGCGGGGTGGTTGCCGGCAGGGATGGCCGGGACTTTTTTCCCCCACCGGTCTGTCAGTTTATTAGTCGATTGGCAATGAAAGAGAGGCTCGTTCAGCAGTTTGTCCTCGGTGGCAAGACGATTACGGTCAAAGGGGTGCGCATTGATATGGAGGCGCAGGCGGGGGTTATTCTCGTTCTGGAGCCGGAACAATGAACCGGCCGGCCAGTCGGTTTTGTCGAGCGAGTGAGCCCGCCGGGGAAATGCGCGCCGTTGTGCTTATTGTGGATGATGAGCAGGATGTCCTCAACGCGTTAAGCCGGGTTTTTCTCGAGATCGATGCCGAAATCCTGCTGGCTGGTAACGCCGAGCAGGCGCTGGAAATCCTTCGCAGCAGAGAGGTGGCGGTTCTCGTCTCCGACAACTGCATGCCGGGCAAGAGCGGCGTTGAACTTCTGTCGCTGGCCAGGGATCTCGCGCCGGATGCTCTTAAAATCCTGATGACCGCCTATGCCGATCTCGATATGGTCATTGCCTCAATAAACCGGGGGGACGTCTTTCGTTTTGTGGTCAAACCCTGGGACAACAAAACGTTTTTCGAGATTGTTGACGAGGCCCTTTCCCGTTATCGACTGCTGCGTTCCTTGAAGGAGGGTGACGAGGCCACCATCCTTTCGCTGGCCCAGATGATCGAGCTTAAAGATCCCTATACCCATGGGCATTGCGCCAGGGTGGCCGGTTATGCCTTGGCCATTGCCGATGCCCTGGTTGCCGATGAACGGTTTAAGAAATATCTGCAATACGGCAGCTGGCTGCACGACTGCGGGAAGGTCGGAATTGCCGAAAAAATACTCAATTTCAACGGGCCTCTTAATCCCATGGAATATAAAGAAATCAAAAGGCACCCGATTCTCGGTGCAGAAGTCGTCCGACAGGCCCGTCTGCCATCGACGGTAGTCAATGTTGTCCTCTATCACCACGAGCGATTTGATGGCCAGGGCTATCCGCATGGACTCCGTGCCGGCGATATCCCTTTGGAGGCGCGGATTGCCAGCGTTGCCGATGTCTATGACGCATTGACCACGGATCGCCCTTATCGCGGGGGGGTCTCAGAGGGAAAGGCACGAAAGATACTCTCGGGGCTGAGGGGCAGTTCGCTGGATCCTGAACTGGTGGATATTTTTCTCAGGCTGGAGTACGGGTCTTTAACAGGGGTGAACCAACATGAGTGAGCGAGGGGCCCAGGTATTATTTGTCGATGATGACAAGTTGATCCTCAAGGCTATTGAGAGAGTTTTTGACGGTAGCCATATCGGTATTCGCCTGGTCGAAGGCGGCGAGGAAGCCCTGCGGATCCTGGAGAACGAAGAGGTGGCCGTTCTGGTTGCCGACCAGTGCATGCCGGGGATAAACGGGATTGCGCTACTGGCCAAGGCAAAAGAACTGGTGCCCGCAACGGTTCGGGTGCTGATGACGGGATATGGCAATTTTGTCACGGCCATTGAGGCGATCAATCAGGGAGAAATTTTTCGTTTTATTGTTAAACCCTTTGAAAACAGGGTGTTGATCGAGGTGGTTGAAGAGGCGCTCGGGCGTTACTCTCTCTGTAGCGATCTTAAAAAAGCGAATGAACCGGCATTGATTTCTCTCGCCCAGGCGATCGAACTGAAGGACCCCTATACACGGGGGCACTGCGAAAGGGTCGCCCGGTATTCCCTGCTGCTTGCCGATGGCCTGGGTTTTTCCAGCAGCATGAGGCAAGAGATCAAACACGGGGCCTGGCTTCATGATTGCGGTAAAATCGGCATTCCGGACACGGTTCTCAATTTTAAGGGACCGCTGGAAAATGTGGAATTCGAAACGGTTAAAAAGCATTGTGTCTGGGGAAAGAGGCTGGCGGCCCTTGCCCGTTTCTCTGACGTGGTTCAGAACATCATTGCTTACCATCATGAGCGCTTTGATGGTGAAGGGTACCCCGATGGGCTTAAGGGGGCGGCGATTCCTCTGGAAGCGCGTATTGTGGCCATCGCCGACAACTATGATGCCTTGACTTCAGATCGGCCTTATCGCCAGGCCCTTTCCAGGCAGGATGCTCGAAATCTGATGTTTTCTTCCAGCGCGCGGGGCTTTGATCCCCAACTGCTGGAGCTTTTTTTTGCTTTGATCGGGCGAAACACTTCCGCAAATGCAAAAACGGCTGACGGGGAAGTTGAATAAGCGATGCCGGCCTTGGTCGGCCGGAGCTGGCACCGACAAGCTCCCGCGCATTTTACCGCATCAGGATGCGGGCCCGTTTGAAATTGACGTTGCTGTGTTGATGAAGGGTTGCATGAATGATCGAGTACGACGAACTTGAAAAACGCATGGTTCTCAAGCTGGTCTATTACGGTCCGGCATTGTCGGGGAAAACCACCAATCTGCTGCAGCTGCATGAATTGCTTGAGCAGGAGGGGCGGGGTGATCTGATGGTGCTGGACACCAAGGATGACCGAACGATTTATTTCGATCTGTTGCCCTTTTTCATCATGGCGCCGAGCGGTCTGAAAATCAAGGTCAAGGTTTTTACCGTCCCTGGCCAGGTCAAGCATGATGCCACCCGCAAGGCGGTGCTGCAGCGCGCCGATGGCGTGGCTTTTATCGCAGACTCCCAATCGATTGAGACCATGAATAATCGCAACAGCTTCGAAAACCTCGAAAGTAATCTCGGGATGGTGGGGCTGGATATCGAGACCATTCCCCTGGTCATCCAATACAACAAGCGGGATTTGCCTGCTGTTATCTCTGAACCCGACATCCACCGGGTTTGGGCAGCAACCGGAATTCCGGTTGCCATGGCTTCGGCTCTCAATGGAACGGGGGTGGTGGAAACCTTCTCCCGGCTGGCCGAATTGACCTATGAACATGTCGACGCCAGGTACGGGTTGGAGGCGATTCACGGTTTGGACAAAGCCGATTTTTTGAACCAGTTGATTCGGCCAGGCAGTCGTTTCAAGGTTTGAGCCCCGAAATGATGAGGTAAGGGATGGATAACCGCGAATCGATTGACTTTGTTGTCGGTGAGGAAAAGCGGCTCATCGATGTGCTCAGTGAATCCGATGTCATGCCGCTGTTGGAAAGCGCCGTGCAGGCCGGGATATCGCGGGCGCTGGTTGTCGATGGGGCCGAGGCGCCGCTGTGGAGCGCAGGCCGGGAAACCGGCGGCCTGCTGGGAAAGGGGCCCGGGGTACTGTGCTGTCCCCTGATCCTTGAAGGTGAACCGGTAGGCCAGGCCTGTTTTGTCGGCGGAAGTGCCGATCCGGGGGTCTTGAAGGCGATCGCCCAGGTCGTCAGCGGGGCTCTTAAGCGGTTGCTTCACGCCAACCTGAAGCGGATGTTGACCACCGAAATCCATACCCGGGTGGTAAACCAATCGTATGACGAACTGAAAGAAAGCAACCTCCAGCTTTCCCTGTCGGAGAAGAAATACCGGGATCTGGCAGAATCCCTCGAGGTTCGTGTGCAACAGCGGACCGAGGAGCTCAAGCGGGCCTATGCCCGCTTGATTCAGCAGGAAAAAATGGCCTCCATCGGCCAGCTTGCGGCAGGGGTCGCCCACGAAATCAACAACCCCATGGGGTTTGTGCTGAGCAATCTGCAAACCTTGCAGAAATACGTAACGCGATTCACCGACATGCTCGAATATTACCGGCAGGCGGTCGCAAGGGGCGAGGGCGGGGCTGCCCTGGAGGCGGGAGCGGCAAGCCGCTGGCGTGAATTGAAACTCGATTTTATCAGCCAGGATCTTGCCGAGCTCCTGGCCCAGAGTATTGCCGGCGCCGAGCGGGTCAAGAAAATCGTTGCGGATCTGCGGGGCTTTTCCCACGTCGATGAAATGGGGTGCGGAACCGTCAACCTGAATGAGGAGCTGGAGCGGACCCTGAGTGTGCTGCACTCGGAAATTCCTGCTGATGCCAGAATCCTCCGGCAGTTTGGGGAGTTGCCGGGGGTGAAGGCCGAAGCCGGGCTGTTGTGCCAGGTTTTTCTTAACCTTATCCGCAATGCCCTGCAGGCCCGCCCTGAAGGGCTCCAGCTGCTACTGCGCAGCGAGCTGGAGGGCGAATCGATCCGGTTGAGTTTTGTCGACAACGGCCCGGGGGTGCCCGATGAAATCCGGTCGCGGATATTTGAGCCCTTTTTCACAACCCGTGAAGTCGGCAAGGGGATGGGGATGGGACTTACGGTGGCCTATGACGTAGTTAACCGTTTGGGGGGAACCATCGAAGTTCAGAGCAGGCCCGGGCGGGGAGCCGCTTTCATCCTGCTATTGCCGGTTATAAGGAGTGAGTTTTGAGCAAATATGCCGGGCTGTTTCGCAGCGTCGCCGGGGAACAATCGTCCGAAGAGGAGTCGAAAGGTGCTCCTCGTGAGGAGCTGGTCGTGCCCAAAAGCGGGTTTACCCTGCTGTTTGTCGACGACGAAGAGGGGGTGCTGAAGGCTCTCAAACGGATTTTTCTTGACGAAAACTATGAAATTCTAACCGCCGCCAACGCTGAAGATGCCCTGAGTATCCTGGCGAGCCGTGAGGTTCAGCTGGTGGTCTCCGACCATCGGATGCCAGGCGTGACCGGCGCCCAGCTGCTCAAGATGGTGAAAGAACGCTGGCCTGCCACCATTCGGATCATGCTTACCGGCTATGCCGATGTGCAGTCCATCATGGGG
>NZ_JBFHGD010000141.1:0-8592 GCF_041583255.1 Trichloromonas sp.
CGCCATCCCCGGCAGCGGCCTTAAAATCCGCGACCAGTTCGCCGCCTTCGATGCGGCCCGCAAGCTGCCGGTCGAGGTGGAGCCGCCCAGAGAGCCTGTCGGCTGCCGCTGCGGCGACATCCTCAAGGGAAAGATCGGCCCCAAAGACTGCCCGCTCTTTCGCAGCGCCTGCACCCCGGAAAACCCGGTCGGCGCCTGCATGGTTTCGAGTGAAGGAACTTGCGCTGCGGAGTATAAATACGGCATGGAATAAATCATCCATGGTAGGGGCAGGCCCCCGTGCCTGCCCTGGCTTGAGGATTTACAACCGCCGACGTGATGCGTACAAGGGCAACCACAGGGGGTTGCCCCTTCGCCTCAATATTTGGAGTTATCCACTCAATGAATTCCGACATCATCCTCCTCGGCCACGGCAGCGGCGGCAAGCTCAGCCACCAGCTGCTCGATACGCTGATCATTCCGACCCTGTCGCAGGTGGCCGAGCGCGACCAGAACGACTCGGCCATCCTTCATCATGAAGGCGGCCGACTGGCCTTCACCACCGATTCCTACGTGATCGACCCGATTTTCTTTCCCGGCGGCAACATCGGCGACCTGGCCGTCAACGGCACGGTCAACGACCTGGCCATGGCCGGCGCACGGCCGCTGGCGATCTCGGTCGCCTTCATCCTCGAAGAGGGGCTGCTGCTGACCGAGCTGAAAATCATCCTGGAGTCGATGCGGGAGGCCGCCGAAAAAGCCGGCGTGCGCATTGTCACCGGCGACACCAAGGTGGTCCCCAAGGGCAAGGGGGACAAGCTGTTCATCAACACTTCGGGGATCGGCGTCTTCGATCACGACCTGGAAATCACCGGCAGCGGCGCGCGGGTCGGCGACAAGATCCTCATCAACGGCACCCTCGGCGACCACGGCATGGCCGTACTGGCCAGCCGCGAAGGGCTCGAACTCGATGCCGACATCCGCAGCGACAGCGCCGCCCTCAACCACCTGGTCGCCGACCTGCTGGCGACCTGCGGCGGCAGCGTTCACGTGCTGCGCGACCCGACCCGCGGCGGGGTCGCCACCACCCTGAAAGAGATCGCCCGCCAGTCGCAGGTGGAAATAACCCTTGACGAATCGGCGCTGCCGGTGGACGATACGGTGGCTGGAGCCTGCGCCATCCTCGGCCTCGACCCGCTGTTCGTCGCCAACGAGGGGAAACTGCTGGCGGCGGTTGCCCCGGAAGCAGCCGATGAAATCCTCGCCCTGGTCCGCCGCCACCCGGAAGGGGAAAAGGCCGCGATCATCGGCGAGGTGACCGGCACGGCCCCCGGAAAAGTGCTGATGCGCACCGCCATCGGCGGCCGGCGCGCCATCGAAATGCTGGCCGGCGAACAGCTGCCGCGCATCTGCTGATTTCAACCACAAGGAGTTCCCATGAAAATCATCGTCGATCCCGAAACCTGTACCGGCTGCGGCGCCTGCGTCAGCGCCTGCCCGGTCGACGCCATCAGCATGGAAGGCGATCTCGCCGTCATCAATCACGCCGTCTGCGACCTCGACGGCATCTGCATCCCGGCCTGCCCGGTCGACGCCATCAGCCTCGGCGAATAACCCGCCGGCACGAAAAAGCCGGCATACGCCGGCTTTTTCGTCCTACACCTGGATATCGGTTCCGCCGCCGTCCGTCGGCGGCGATTCGCTTCCCCGACCCCGGAAAATCCGGCCGAGAAACCCGAACACCTTCTTCACCCCCCGCCAGATCTTCGGCAAGAGCCAGATCATCAGCAGGATAAAGACAACCAGTCCGCCGACAAAGATCCAGGGATAATGCAGGGCCGCCCACAAGCCGCCGACCACCGCAACATCTTCGCTGACCGAAGCGATCCAGTTGGAAAACGGCTCCGGCGAACTGTTGATCATCACCCTTGAGCCGGCCTTGGTGGCATGGGTGCCGGCGGCCAGTCCGCCGCCGAGCAGCCCGACGGCGATGGCCACCGCCGGGCTCACCTCGCCGACCGCACCGGCGGCCAGCACCGCTCCGGCCGGAATCCGGATGAAGGTGTGGATAGTATCCCACCCCGTATCGACTCCGGGGGTCTTGTCGGCAAAAAACTCGATCAGGTACATCAGGCCGGCGGCAAAGATCACCATCGGCTCGGTCAACACCTCGAGCCCCGGCGGCAAGACCATGTTGCCGCTGGCTCCCAGCAGGCCAAGCATAAGGATCGCGGCGTACAGGTTGATGCCGCTGGCCCAGGCGACCCCCATGCTCAGGGCGACAACCTGGATGACTTGGTCGAGATTTTCCATGCCAGTTCCCTTCTTCGGTTGCACCTTCATTGGCGAGAGCTAAACTCGAGCTAATCGGATTTCTGTTTTTTATAATAACCTTTTTTTCGACTGAATGCAGTCCTACGGAGAAAATCCTGCCGGCCGGACCGCCGCCTTGTTGAAAAAATTCCCGGCAAATTGAATTAAGACCAAAATGGTCCTTGACATTCCATTCCCCGGAATGTAAAAAGATAAAAACGATCTTTTGGGTGACAATTATGATGGGACTGACCCGCAAGGGAGAATACGCAATTAGGGGCATAATTTACCTGGCCAAACAGGAACCGGGCAAATTAGTCCTGATCAGTGAGATCGCCGACGCCGTCGATGTTCCGCAGAGCTTTCTGGCTAAAATCTTCCAGAGCATCACCCGCCTCGGCATTGTCCGCTCGAGCCGCGGCGCGGGCGGCGGCTTTTGCCTGGCCCGGCCGGCGGCACAGATCACCCTGCGCGAGGTGGTCGAGGCTGTTGAGGGCCCGATCTGCCCCAACCGCTGCCTGATCGGCGCGGGGACCTGCGAACGGAGCGACACCTGCAACGTGCACCCGGTCTGGCGCAGGGTGCAGGAGCAGGTACAGCAGGTCCTCGACGAGGTCACCCTGGCCGAGCTGAGCAACCCCTGACCCCTGGAGAAAAGGCCTTGCTGAAAAAAATCTACCATTTTTACCGGGACGGCTTCCGCTCGATGGTGCTTGGCCGCACCCTCTGGAAAATCATCCTGATCAAGTTGGCGGTACTCCTGGTGCTGGCCAACTTCGTTTTGCCCAACTACCTGAACAGAAATTTCACCAGCGACACCCAACGCGCTGAACATGTTATCGACAACCTGACCGTTTCCAGTAAAACGAACGGCAATGAACACTGAAGGAGGCACCCGTGATCGATCCGATCGACCTTTCAATGGTAAACTGGGCCCGCGCCCAGTTTGCCCTGACCGCCATGTACCACTGGATATTCGTCCCGCTGACCCTGGGCCTCTCGTTTCTGCTCGCCTTCTTTGAAACCCTGTACGTGCGTACCGGCAATGAAGAATGGAAGCGTATCACCAAGTTCTGGATGTCCCTTTTTGCGGTCAACTTCGCCATCGGCGTCGCCACCGGCATCATCCTCGAGTTTGAATTCGGCACCAACTGGTCGAACTACTCATGGATGGTCGGCGACATCTTCGGCGCCCCGCTGGCGGCCGAGGGGATCTTCGCCTTCTTCCTTGAAGCGACCTTTTTCGCCGTGATGTTCTTCGGCTGGAACCGCGTCTCCAAGCGCTTCCACCTCTTTTCGACCTGGATGGTAGCCATCGGCTCCAACCTCTCGGCCCTGTGGATTCTGGTCGCCAACGGCTGGATGCAGTACCCCGTCGGCATGGCGTTCAATCCCGACAGCGCCCGCTTCGAAATGGAGAATTTCTGGGAAGTGCTCCTCTCGCCCATGGCCATCGGCAAATTTACTCACACCACCAGTTCCAGCTTCCAGGTAGGCGCTCTCTTCGTGGTGGCGGTTTCCTCCTGGTTTCTGCTGCGCAATCGGCACCGGGAAATGGCCAAGAAAAGCATCATCGTCGCCTCGGTGTTCGGCGTCATCGCTTCGGTTTTCGTCGCCTTTACCGGCGATGAATCGGCCTACACCGTAGCCCAGAAACAGCCCATGAAACTTGCTGCGATCGAGGGGCTTTACGAAGGGGACACCAACTGCGCCCTCTGTGCCGTCGGCGTTCTGCGCGGGGACACCCAGCCCGGCGACACCTCGGACCCCTACCTGTTCGCCATCAAGCTGCCCGGCGCCCTGTCGTTTCTGGCCACCCGCTCCTTTGACGGCTTCGTCCCCGGGATCAACGACCTGGTCTACGGCAATGCCGAGCAGGGGGTGGTTGGCGTCGCAGAAAAAGCCGCCTCGGGGCGCATTGCCGTCGAACAGCTGGCCCTCTACAAAGGGGCCCGCAAAGCCGACAACAACCTGGCGGCCGAGACCGCCCTGGCCGAATTCAGAAAGCACGAAGCGAACCTGGGCTACGGCTTTTTGCAAAGCCCCGAAGAAGCGATCCCTCCCGTGGCCCTCTCCTTCTACAGCTTCCGCGTGATGGTCGGCCTGGGGACCTTCTTTCCCATCCTCTTCATCCTGATGCTTGTCTTTACCCTGCGCGATACCATCGAGGGCAAACGCTGGCTGCTCGGACTCGGGGTTATTTCACTCTTTCTCGACTACCTCGCCTCCGAAGCCGGCTGGGTCGTCGCCGAAGTCGGCCGTCAGCCCTGGGCCATCCAGGGGCTGCTGCCGGTCAGCGTCGCCCGCTCCAATCTGACCTCGGCCACGGTGGCGGGAACCTTCTTCATGTTCCTGTTCCTCTTCACCATCCTGCTTATCGCCGAAATCCGCATCATGCTGAAACAGATCGCCATCGGACCGGAGGAGAAATAACATGATTGGCAGCCTTGCTCTTACCCAACTGCAGCAGATCTGGTGGATCATCGTCTCACTGGTCGGCGCCCTCTTTATCTTCATGACTTTCGTCCAGGGCGGACAAACCCTGCTCTTCACGCTGCCCAGAACGGAAGACGAAAAGACCCTGATTATCAACTCCCTCGGCCGCAAGTGGGAACTGACCTTCACCACCCTGGTGCTGTTCGGCGGCGCCCTGTTTGCCGCCTTCCCGCTCTTCTACGCCACCAGCTTCGGCGGCGCCTACTGGGTCTGGATTTCGATTCTCTTCACCTTTGTCATCCAGGCGGTCAGCTACGAATACCGCAAAAAACCGAATAACGTTCTCGGCGCCCGCACCTATGAAGTCTTCCTGTTCGTCAACGGCAGCCTCGGTCTGCTGCTGATCGGTGCCGCCATCGGCACCTTTTTCACCGGCTCGAACTTTCTGCTCAACGACTATAATTTCGTCAAGTGGATGCACCCCTTAAGAGGACTCGAAGCGGCCTTCAACCTGTTCAACGTTTCGCTCGGTGTCTTTCTGATCTTTCATGCCCGGGTGCTCGGATCCCTCTACCTGGCCAACAACCTGGCTCATGCCGACCTGGTTTCCCGCGCCCAACGGGCGGCCTTCATCAACCTGCTCTGCGCCCTCCCCTTTCTGCTCGTTGTCCTCGGCGGCCTGGTCACCATGGACGGCTACGCCGTCGATCCCGCTACCGGCACCGTCTTCGTCGAAGCGGGCAAATACCTGGGCAACCTCTTCGCGCTGCCGCTGAACCTGGTCCTGCTGCTGGCCGGACTGGTGCTGGTCGTGGCCGGAGTCGTTCTGGCACAGTTCAAGGGGAGCACCCGCGGAATCTGGTTTTCCGGTTTGGGAACTGTCCTGGTCGTGCTGGCCCTGCTCTTTCTGGCCGGCTTCAACGAGACCGCCTTCTACCCGTCGAAGGTCGACCTGCAGAGCAGCCTGACCATTTTCAACGCCTCGAGCAGCCATTACACCCTGACGGCCATGACCTATATCGCCCTCGCGATCCCCTTCGTCCTGGCCTATATCATCTATGTCTGGCGCTCGATGGATGCCGGCAAGATGTCGCTCGATGATATCAACAAAGACGGACACAACGAAGTTTACTAATCAAGGAGATCGAGATATGACTGTCATTCTGGTCGTCGGCTGGTTCGCCGTCATCGCCGCCTCATATATCGGCGCCGAAGTAGTGCTGAAGCTTTCCGGCAAACTCTGAACCACGGCAACATCGATAACGATTCACCCATAGTTGAATAAAAAAAGCCCCCCGGTTTCCGGGGGGCTTTTTTTGCTCAACTATGTCCAGAAGCGCTTAGGCCCTGGTTACATTGGCGGCCTGGGGGCCCTTCTGGCCCTGGGTCACCTCAAAGCGAACGCGGTCGCCCTCTTGCAGGGACTTGAAGCCGTCGCCCTGAATCGAAGAGAAATGTACGAATACATCGGGACCGTTGTCCTGCTCGATGAAACCAAAACCCTTTGCGTCGTTAAACCACTTTACAGTACCTTCTGCCATTGTTCTCTTGCTCCTTCTGTTCCGTCGTACGGAAGCGTTGTCGCTGTGCTGAAACCTTTGCCGACAAAAAAACCGCCCAGACTCAGGTCTGTGCGGTCGCTCTTAAACTGACTGACTATCAATCGGTCCGGTCGCCTGTTTCTGCACAAACATTTCTATGCTTATGGCCTTTACACGAATGCCCGCATAAAGTCAAGCCTTTCCAAGCCCCTCTCTTCCTCAACGCCCCGCAGAATACCCAAACCTAGGCCCAGAACCGCCGAACTTTTCGGTCCCGCCCTCCTCGTAGGCATCGAAACCATGTCGAATGATGATCATTTCACCAGGCCATAACTGGTCAAAATCTTTTTCACCCGCGCCACCCTATCTCTGACCCACATTCGGCAAAATGAACATATCACTGCCACGAACGCATAAAATAGCAACCAGACAGATTGCCGACCATCGCTGCCACAGCCTGAAACACGGTGGAATATCCAGGGCCATGCCTATTCGCCCTGCCCGAAGGAAAGGAGTTGCTTCCAGAAAAACTGTGGGGTTCCCTTGGGCTGGACATTCGGGATCACCGCGGTCAGGCTTTCGGCAAGGGACTCAAAGGCACCATTTATTTTACTTTTCGGATAAAGCTCGACCATCACCTTCTGCCTGGAGATCGCCTCACGCATGCGCTTGTCATAAGGGATACAGCCCAGGTAAGCGATGGAAATATCCAGGTAGCGGTTAGCAACATGGGTGAGTTTTTTATACACATCAAGGGCCTCGTCCTGATCGGACACCGAATTCACAACAAGATTGAAACGCCGCTCGTGGTATTTGGTTGAAAGAACTTTCATTATCGCATAGGCGTCGGAGATCGCCGTAGGATCGGAGGTGGTGACAACAAGAATTTCCTGCGCCGCAACGTTAAAAAAGGTGACGTTTTCTGAAATACCCGCTTCAGTATCGATGATGATAATATCGAAATCACCATAAAATGCGTCCATGGCATCGAGAAAGCGCAGCTTCTGATCGGAGTTGAGACGGGTGACCGACTGGATGCCAGACCCCCCAGGCAGGAGCTGAACCCCCTCGGGCCCCTCGACCACGATTTCCTGCAAGCTCTTCTCTCCGGCAAAGAAATGGTTGAGGTTATACTTCGGCGTCAATCCGAACACCACGTCGATGTTGGCCAACCCCAGAACAGCATCGATGATCAGCACTTTCTTACCCAGACGGGCCAGAGCGATGGCGACGTTGGCCGCTACGGCGGTCTTGCCCACCCCGCCCTTGCCGCTGGTAACCGAGATGACCTGGGGAAACGTCCTCCCCTCACCACTTTTCAGCGCCGAAGGGTTAATGTTTTCATCCAGAGATCGCTGGGCCACTGCCTGGTCGGCATGTTCTTTGACCATATTCAAATCTCTCATTCTTTATGTTTCCCCAAGAACTGCCTCGCCGCCCACCGCGGATCGTCTTGATGCCAACATTGGGCGAGCCGATGGTCGCTGGTCAGGACGGAGAAGGGGCCGGCATACTGTAAATGCACATTCAGAATCAAATCGAGCTCTTCAGGTCCATCAATTTGGCAAAACCAGCCCGCAAATCCACAATTGGACAACCCGCAGTATGGCTCCGGCCACTTTCTGTTCGCGGGTGGAACCACGCCATTCGAGACAACGTCCACGTTGTGAGAAAACTGCACCGGGACTGACGACCCACGGTCATCCTTTTGACATGCGAACAAATTGTTGGCGCACAGAGGGAGAGGCCTGCGCATTTTCGTCAGGGGCATGACGGATGCCACCGTTCTACCCGGGCCTGCAGCACACTCGCAGAGCAGGTCAGCGTCTGGCGTCGCGCGGATTCCGCGCATATCCCGGACTTACATCTGCTCTCGCTGATGATCCTGTGCATTTTCATCATCAGAGACTAGGCCGCAGCTTTGCCACCGTCCCAGGGCAATCTTGTTCAGTATACTGAGCAAGTTCTGTGCCTTTTGTCGTCAGCCCGCCTGCAAGGGTGAGCCTTGACGATTTAAACGAGAGGGATCACGATCACAATTGCGTCGCCAACGGCGATCAATCAACGACAAATGAAGTTCCTTACTTATCTTCCCGGAGACCGTCGGCCTTGACGGGCCAAAGCGGAAAACCGGGTGATTGAGGGGAGTTTTCGAGGAGATGAGCGCGAATCGCAGGTATTTATCGAGCATCATCGGTGACATGGGCCGAGCAGTCGATTTTTCAGTCGGCCCAAGTGAAGCCCGACAGCCTCCTGAGGCAAGAAACGAACAGTAACGGGATTTTGGAACCATGCGGGAAGGGATGGGACACCAGCCAGCGAC